>NZ_CP108040.1 GCF_036173045.1 Streptomyces sp. NBC_00299 | reverse complement strand
ATCGCTGCGCGATGTGCAAGCGAACCACCGCGCTGCGCGCGGTGGTTGCGCTCCCGCTCCGCGGGAGCGCTGGCGGAACGCTGCGCGTTCCGCTCAATCCGATTGCTGCGCAATCGGATTGACGCTCCGTCCGCTGCGCTCCCGGAGCTGCGGGACTTCGTCCCGCTGTCAGGCCTCCGCTTCGCTCCATCCTGACGGGGCGAGTCCGCTGCGCTCCTCGCCTGACGGTCCTTCCGGCTGCGCCTCCAGAACCGTTGGGGCCCGCTCGCGCGGGCCAGGCTGGCTACGAGGGAGAGGGCCGATCGTGCGGGTTGGAGTGTAGTGAGTGCATCAGATTGAAACAGCATGTACCGTTGGCAGAAATATAGGTCTCCCTCACGGCCACTCGGAATCCCTCCATCAATTCCGATAGGAAGGGCCATGATGGCCGGTTGTCCTGAATCTACCGGACCAGATCCCGCGCTGATCAGCGATTCTGTACGCCGGGTGACGGAGTACCAGACAGCGGGCGTGAAGACCCGGTTGAGGCTGTTCGGCCTTCTCCTGGCCCAGAGCGTGGCTGACGACCTGGTGGCCGCGCTGGAAGCCGGGGGCGGTCTCCAGGGCGCAGAGCGAGGTTGTCGAGCTGGACGGGATGGCGCCGGCCTCTCGGGGTGCGCTGTTCGCGGACGAGTGGGACGAAGGCGTTGCGGCGGTGAGCGAAGATCTGGTGGGCATCGCGGATCGGGACGGGGTGCGGCGCGGCGGCAGGTCGGCCGGGGCTGCTGAGTTGGCCATACACATCGCGAGCGTGCGGCAGCGTGAACGGGCGGACCTGGTACGGCTGGAGAGGTTCGCTGAGGGACCGTGCTGCCGGGCACGCACCCGGACACCACCGCGTGGCGCCGGGTGCTGGAGGCGCTGGGCGAGGTCGGCGGTCTGGGCCGGCGCGGACGGTGGAGATGTCCAGCGGGGACGTCATCTTCTGCACGCGCGAGGCCGGGCACCACGCCCCGGACGACCCGCCGGGGTTCAAGCGCGGAAAGTCGGACGGGGCACCCGTCGGATGGCATCTCGCGGGCAGGTCGATTTTGAGTGACGCCGCGTGCGGCCTGCACCCCGCACGCGGCCGTCTGAAAGCCACTAGAATTCAGCATCGGGGAGGCTCGGAAATGTCAGCTATTCAGCTCAAGGAACACCAGGTCGACCAGAAGTCAGCGTTCCGGAAATGGGTGAAATTCTCTGCAAGATCATCTGTGCCCCCGGAGGGGGCGCGCGGCACAATCGTGTCAGCGACCGGTTCAGGCAAGACGATCACGGCTGCCGCGTGCGCGCTGGAGTGCTTCCCGGGCGGTCGGATCCTCGTGACCGTGCCGACCCTGGACCTACTCGCGCAGACCGCCCAGGCGTGGCGCCTGGTGGGCCACCGGGCCCCGATGGTCGCGGTGTGCTCGCTGGAGAACGACCCCGTGCTGAACGAGTTGGGGGTGCGCACCACTACGAACCCGATCCAGCTCGCCCTGTGGGCAGGGTCCGGGCCCGTGGTCGTGTTCGCCACGTACGCCTCCCTGGTGGACCGCGAGGACATCGACGCACCTGTGGGCCAACGGAAGGTCCGCGGGCCGCTGGAGGCCGCTCTGGCAGGCGGGGAGCGGCTGTACGGGCAGCAGATGGACGGCCTCGACCTCGCGATCGTGGATGAGGCCCACGGAACCGCCGGCGATCTCGGGCGGCCCTGGGCAGCGATCCACGACAACGCCCGCATCCCCGCCGACTTCCGGCTCTACCTCACCGCCACCCCGCGCATCCTCGCCGCGCCCCGGCCGCAGAAGGGCACCGGCGGCCAGGAGGCGGAGATCGCGACCATGGCCGACGACCCGGACGGCACCTACGGCGCGTGGCTCGCAGAGCTCGGACTCTCAGAGGCGATCGAGCGCGAAATCCTCGCCGGATTCGAGATCGACGTCCTGGAGATCCGCGACCCCTCCCCCGTCCTCGGAGAGTCCGAGGAGGCGCGGCGCGGCCGGCGCCTGGCCCTGTTGCAGACCGCGCTCCTGGAGCACGCCGCCGCGCACAACCTCCGCACGGTGATGACGTTCCACCAGAAGGTGGAAGAGGCCGCGGCGTTCGCGGAGAAGTTGCCGGAGACCGCTGCCGAGCTCTACGTCAACGACGCCACAGGCGACGACCTGGCCGCCGCCGACAAGCTGCCCTCGTCGTCGATCGACGCGGAGTTCTACGAGCTGGAGACCGGCCGCCACGTCCCGCCGGACCGGGTGTGGTCGGCGTGGCTGTGCGGCGACCACCTCGTAGCCGAACGCCGCGAGGTACTCCGCCAGTTCGCCAACGGCATCGACGCCACCGGACGCCGGGTCCACCGCGCCTTCCTCGCCAGCGTCCGCGTGCTCGGGGAAGGCGTAGACATCACCGGCGAGCGCGGCGTGGAAGCCGTCTGCTTCGCCGACACCCGCAGCTCCCAGGTAGAAATCGTCCAGAACATCGGCCGCGCACTCCGCCTCAACAAAGACGGCACCACCAAGATCGCGCGCATCGTCGTGCCGGTCTTCCTGGAGCCTGGCGAGGACCCCACCGACATGGTCGCCAGCGCCAGCTTCCGGCCCCTCGTAGCCGTACTCCAGGGCCTGCGCTCACACGATGAACGCCTCGTCGAGCAACTCGCCTCCCGCGCCCTCACCCACGGCAAGCGCAAGGCCCACCTCCAGCGCGACGAAGACGGGCAGATCGTCGGGGCCGGCAGCGAAAGCGACGGCGAGGACCAGGAGCAGGACGACACCAACGCCGCTGCCGAAGCAGCCCTGCTGCACTTCTCGTCGCCGAGGGACGCGGCGACCATCGCCGCGTTCCTGCGCACCCGGGTCTACCGGCCCGAGTCGCTGGTGTGGCTGGAGGGCTACCAGGCCCTCCTCCGCTGGCGGAAGAAGCACCACATCACCGGCCTCCACGCCGTCCCCTACGACACCGAGACCCAGGTCGGCGTCACCAAGGACTTCCCCCTCGGGCGTTGGGTGCACCAACAGCGCAAGGCGCTGCGGGCCGGGGAACTGGAGGACCGGCGCAAGGAACTGCTCGACGCGTCGGAGGCCGGGATGGTCTGGGAGCCGGGCGAAGAGGCATGGGAGGCCAAGCTCGCCGCGCTGCGGTCGTTCCGGCGGGCCACCGGGCACCTCGCGCCGCGTCAGGACGCGGTGTGGGGCGAGAGCGAAGCCGACGGCCTGGTACCCGTCGGGCAGCACATGGCCAACCTCCGCCGCAAAGGCGCGAAGAACGGCCTGGGCAAGGACCCGGAACGAGCCGCCGTGCGCGCGGCGCAGCTCACCGAGATCGACCCGGACTGGGACTGCCCCTGGCCGCTCGACTGGCAGCGCCACTACCGCGTACTCGCCGACCTCGTCGACGCCGACGGCCACCTGCCCGACATCGCCCCCGGCGTACTCATGGACGGCGACGACATCGGCAAGTGGCTCCAACGGCAGAAGAATCCGGCCATCTGGACGCAGCTGTCCGCGGAACAGCAGGAGCAGCTGTCTGCGTTGGGCATCACACCCCTCGAGGCTCCAGCCCCAGCGGCCGCGGCCGGTCGCACGGCGAAGGGCCCGAGCAAAGCGCAACAGGCCTTCCAACGCGGCCTGACAGCCCTCACGCAGTGGGTCGAACGAGAAGGCACCCACCGGCCAGTACCAAGAAGCCACAGCGAGCAGATCACACTCGACGGCGAGACAGAACCGGTGACCGTCAAGCTCGGCGTATGGGTCACCAACACCAAAACCCGCCGCCACAAGCTCAGCGCAGACCAGCTCGCCGCACTACGGGAACTGGGCATGCAGTGGGCGTAACGCAGTCCGGCCGTCGGGCCGTTGAACCGGACGGATTCCCACAGCACGCAGGGACCCCAGGCCGCAGATGCCCGGGGTCCTGCTGTTTCATCTCGGGGCGAAGACCGCTCTCGCGATACGGGTCAGAGCCGATGCCCTGTCCCCAAGTGGCTCTTTCTGCGCGACTCGTTCTGACGGTCGTCTGCCGCGCCGTGGAAGGCCTTGGGCTGGGGAACGCCGGAGGGCTCCCGCCGCTGGATACGGCGGGAGCCCTCCGGCGTCCGAGTGAGGTGGGGATCAGTCCTCTCGCCGTACGACGGTGCGCATGGGGCGCGGCCGGATGACGCGCCGGGTGGCGGAGTGCTGCAGGGACTTGGCGGTGATCTTCTCGCGCCTGCGGCCGGCGTCCAGGACGCGGCGGGCCTCGAGCCACTCGTGGTACTCGGGGTCGCTGGAGTCCATGAGGAGGCCGGCGAGGATGCCCTTGACCGCGTCCTCGGTGGGCAGGATCTTGCCGCTGAGGGCCTCCGAGATCGTGCTCTGGGAGATGGGGACGTGGGCCTCGCGTGCGCGGGAGACCATCGTCTTGTACGGGGGGTTGCCCCGCCACAGGCGCAAGTCGCCCAGCGCGATGGCGTATTCGGCCTGGTTCACGACGTGGGTGGGTCGCTGGCGCTGGTATGCGGCGCGCTGGGTGCGGTCGACGGGGACGCCGGCGGCCTGGCGCTGTCGCTCGTTGGCGTACATCTCCCACATGGGGCGCCACTCGTTGGGGTCCTCGCCGAAGGCGGTGAGGTACTCCACCATGGTCTGCCAGGACGGGCAGCGGTTGGGGTCGGTGGCCCGGGACAGGGTCGCCGTCGACAGCCCGGTGATCTTGCTGATCTCCTTGAGGGTGAGGTCTTCGGGGCGCAGGGCGGCGAGTTCTTTGGCGAGCCGGGCGAACTTGCCGGTGATCTTGGTGTGGTCGCGCCTGGGACGTGCCATGGTCGTTCCTCCCTTGAACCGGGAGTGCGGGAGGCAGGCGCACCGCGGGGTGCGCCTGCCTGCCGCACGTCTCAGTTCGCCCCTGCGGGCTGGTCGCCGGCCGGGGCCTGGGTGGAAGGGGGGACGCGCTCGTCCGGCGTGAAGGCCGGGTGCTGGGCCTCACGCCGGCGCCGGCGACGGGCGCGGCGGTCGGCGATCGCGTAGGCGGCGACGGTGGCCGCGGCGCTGGTCTTGCCCGCCGCGACGATGACGGCCGTGGCCGTGGTCGAGTCGACGCCGGCGTGGATCAGGCCGAGCGCGGAGGCGCCGGCCAGGGCGAAGGAGCCGACCGCGATGCCGATCTTGGTGAGGATGCCGGGGATGCGGTTACCGGTGAAACCGAAACCGGTGTGCGCGGGAGCGTCTATAACGCATCCCCCGGCAGGGGAAAGGGGGCGGAGCCCGCTCCAGTTGGTGATCATTTTCGGTGCCTCCCTTAGGCGCCTTACTCTCTGGTGACCCGGACGAACCCCGTCCGTTTTCTTGCTGCACGCCGGGTTGCCCTCCGACGCATAAAAAGAATCGCACGGCCGTATACAGGACGACAAGTTCCTCTTCCAGCAGTCCGTAATAATGCTGCGAGTGATCATCACCAGCAATGTGGATCTTCACTGGATTCGTGGCCCATGCTTTTTTCCTGACGTCCGTTCAAAACCCGGATCCGGGGATCCGGGTTGACCGGAGGTCGGAAGTATGTGCAGGCCAGAGCGTAAGTGGAGCTGTAAAATCCACTTAATCTACCGCTTCTGGAAGCGGGGTAAAGTCCAGTTCGAGTGGATCGAAATGCGGGAAGTAGGCTACGCGTAAAGCCGGTCCGCCGAATCTCTCGCGCCCTAATCCCGTCAACACCTGCCTGCCTCCCCGTGAAGGCGTCACACTCGTCCGGGCGAGGAATTGAGACCGGATTCATTTCCCCCACCAGCAGAGATTTATTTTCTGGTTTTTCCATGAAAAAAGAGCCGCGGAAAATGAGAGATTCGGCAGGTCAGGGCGTTTTCCGGAATTCGTTTTTTCACGGCGTTCGGGTTTGTCCAAAATTGAGGTCTCACCTTGCAAGTAATCACTGACAAGTTCAGCCTTGAGACCACGAACTGCCAGGAGCGCCCGCTCCCGGAGGTTCGCCCTGAGGCGCCTTACTCGACCCGGACAGGCGCCCGTCCACCTGGCCATTGCCCTGGCCACGGCCGCGGTGCGCAGCCCCGCTGTGTGCCGCTCCGACTTGAGAAGACCGTTCAGCAGCAGCAATCCGCCCCGCGCAGCGCCGGGCCGGCGAGACACGACAGGCGAAGGAGGACAGCGGCATGGAGACACCAACCGCCCTGATGACAGTGGTCGTACTGGCAGCCACCACCGCTCACAGCGTCCTTCTGCCCATCGCGCACCCCTCACCGGGCACCCGGCTGGCCCGCACAGGCGCCGCCCGGCGCCCCTTGCCCTCCCCCGGCTGGTCCGGGCCAGGACGAGGACGACGCCGATGGCCCGAGCAGCTCCACCCAGGGAGCGGCCCCCGCAGGCGGCCCAGCCGGCCGTAGCGCACCGGTCCGTGAAGGCCGCGTCCCGCCGCCGACGGACACTCTGCTGAACCACCCCCGGCTGCCCCCACCGCGGACAGCCACCCGCCGGGCACCACAGCGCCACGCTGCCAAGCCCCGGCAAGGCCCGTGAGGAACAACCGGGCACGCACCCGCTGCGCCACACGGGCCGCATCACCTGCCTTGCGGAGCAGACTCCCCGCGCGCCAACCCCGCCCACGCACGCCGGCCGCAATGCCCCCACAGGCCGCGCCCCGGCGTCCGCCCGCACCCAGCCCTCAGGACGCACCTGGGCCAAGGCACCAGTCACGCCTCCTGCCGCAGGACCTGGCGCGCCGCCCACCCCTGTGAGCACTCTCAGGCCAACAGGCCGGTTGCAGAGCTCCTTGCGGCCACTGAGGGCCTCAGCAAGCTTGTTCCGGAGCCTTCTTCCGCAGGAAAGCCTCTGCAGGCTTCCGCTTGCCCGGCGAACTCCCTCGCGTGCAGCGCCAGACGCTCAGACGCCGCCCCCCTGCCCGCCACTTCCTGCCTGGCCGGCTACTCAGCACCGGAAAACAGGACCCACCGGGCCTGTTTCCGACGCCGGCCCAGCCCCGCGCCCCGCACGCCCTCACACAGCCCAGAAACCGCTCAGGGCCTCACGTCAGCCTGCACCCGCCAAGGGCTCCAGAAGACGCCTCGCCCGCACTCCTCAGCAGCTGCTCTCTCGCGCGCCCGCCGGCCACCGCCGATGCCGGCAGCGCCCCCAGCTGGCGTCCTCTGCTACCCCGCCACCAGACCCCGCTGCCGTCACGTGACGACGCCGGTGTGCCCTCCGCCGTCACCCCGCAACGCCCCCACATCAGCATTGAAAGCGACTACACGCGTCAGAGACAGCCACATGCGCTCAACAGCCGCTTCGCGCCCGACTGTTGCCCTTGGGCCGGCAACCACCCCCAACCGGCCTCTCGCCTTCTCTGCGAACCATTTCCTTTCCCCGCCATCCGCTTCCCGGCCGGCCACCGGCCCGCTGCACGGGCTCAGTTCTTCCACGACTTTCGGATACCTTCACCCGATACCGGCACGCTCTCCCGCATCCCCTCGCAGACCCCTCTGCCCCGCAGCCGACTCTCGCCGAGCCGCCGCGCCGCGGCGGCTGCGTCCGGGCATGCGGCACAACCAGTCGCTGCCGACAACAGACCACGAGGCAGGCAGAACAAAGCCAGCAGGGCACCAAAACGCCGAGACCAGCGGCCATTGCGCGGCGGGGCCGAACCAACCGGCCAAGGCCTTCTTGAGAGCACCTTTTGCAAGGAAAAGGCAGTGGGGGCGGTCCCATCGGGACCGCCCCCACTGTTCACGGACCCGGCGCCAGACCCAGACCGAGGGCCTGCGGACACGTCTGCGGAAACCCTCGCGTGGTCGTCAGGCAAGGCGGCTGAAGGCCCAGCGCAGCAGCTCCTGGTCCACGCGGGGGCGGCCGGTGCGGGCCAGGGCGGTGCGGGTGTGGGCGGTCAGCTGGGCCCAGGCGCGGAAGTTGCCGTGTGCGGCGTGGCTGTCGGCGAAAGTGATGTCGTCGGGGTCGGCGTCGGCCCAGACCGGGTGGAACAGGGGGATGGCCTCGAGGACTTCGCTGGGGGTGAGGCGGGTGAAGTGCTGCCAGATGAAGATGCGGGAGGAGAGCATCGGTTCGCGGCGCAGCACGGTGTGGCATCCCTCCCCGCCGACGAAAATAATCGCGAGCTGGGTTGAGGGTTCGTCCCACAGATAGCGGAAGTATTCGAACGCCTCCCCGTTGAGCCACTGGGCCTCGTCCACCAGGAAGGTGCGAGGGCGTTCAGCCAGAGCGGTTTTCAGCAGACGGTCGAATTCGCTGGGGTGGCGCGGCGGTTCACCGGCCAGGTCGAGCGCGGTGAACAGTTCGTAGCGCACCGCGCGGGCGGTGGGCCGGGCACGGAAGGTGATCTTGCGGACGTCCTCGCTGGGTTCGAGTGCGCGCAGGCAGGTGTTGACGGCGAGGGTCTTGCCGAAGCCGGCGCCGCCGTGGATGCACATCATGGCGCGGGCAGCGGCGGTATCGGTGATGTTCTCCCGGGCGGTGAGCAGGGCGCGGGTGGTGACCACGGACGCATCGGGCAGGTCGACGTACTGGTAGGTGGCCGCGGTCACGTGGCGTCTCCGTCTTCAGCGGTCTGTGCGGTTGGGCCAGGCGGGCCGTCGGCGGCCGGTTCGGCGGGGAGGGGAGCAGGCCGGCCGGGCGCGGTCCGGGTGGCGAGGGAGGGCGGGGTGCGCCAGTCGGCCGGTGGCGCGGCGGGCGGGATGAGGTCCGGCAGCGCCAGCTTCGAGGCGTCGGTGTGCTCGATGGCGGCCAGTTCGTGCCCGGCTTGAGCGGAGGTGAGAGCTCCCAGCCGTTGGGCCGGCCCGGCCGTGGTGGCCGGGGCGAAGCGCTGTCGGCGCAGCGTCTCGGCGGCCTTCACCTCGGCACGCAGACGTCGGGCACGCTCCGCACGGGCTGTGCGCAGGGCATCGAGTTGTTCGGGGGTGGCCGCGTCCGCGAGGTGCGCGGGCCCGAGATAACCGCCGCTCGCGCCACAGATGTCGATCTCGTGATCGTGGTGTGGCATGTAGCGCACCGTGACGGTACGGCCGGCCTGTCCGGTCATCCAGGGGGCGATGTAGGCGCGCCCGCGCCACCGCACACCGTGGCTGGTCAGCTTCCGCGGACGGCCGTCGTCCTCCAGGGTGAACGTCCACAAGTCGGCGGCAGGGACGTCCGTGACGGGAGTCGGATCAGCCTGCCATGCCTCAAGCGGCGTACGGCCAGACAGCGCCTTGGGACGGTGCTCGGTGTTCCACCAGTGGGTCCAGGCCAGCACCTGCGCGGTGAAGTCCTGAAACGACATGGCACCGGAAGTCTCCGGCCTGCGGCCCGCGCCTTTACGCCGGCCGGAGCGGGGCTTGGTGAGGGTGAGGCTGTAGCCGGGCAGGGCCGCGAACAGCATCCGGTCAACCGCTCTGTTGAGGTTTTCCACCGTGCCCTTGAGATAGGGGCTGTAAGCGGGAAGATCCTTCACCGTCACGCCCATCGTGCCGAACGCGGTGGTGACGGTGGTCGACAGGAAGTCCTTGCCCCGGTCCACCCGCACCTGCTCCGGTGTCCCTCCCGCGGGGCCGTAGGGCTCCTCACGCAGCACAGCGGCGCGCAGCGCGGCCAGCACGGAGGCACGGGAAGGAACGCCAGGGGTGACCGCGGTGCCGGTGATGACTTTGGTAGCGGTGTCGATGAACCAGGTCACCCACGGGCGCACCAGGTCACCGTCGGCATCGACCAGCAGCGGTGCCTGGACATGATCGGCCTCCCACACATGATTGCGCCAAGAAGCCGGACGCTTGCCGAAGACGTCATGCGCGCGGGCCGCATCCGGTCCCGTCGCAAGACCGGCCCGCTCCCCCGCGGTGAGATCACGACGCACCGCGCGCAGGAACGTCGACAACGACGGCACCGGGTCCAGCAACGGCACCGCAGCCGGCGGGGCGCCCGCGGGAGAAGCCGCGGAGTCAGACGCCGCCGTCGGCTGCTCTTCACGGCCGCCGGTCCGGGCCCGGGCCACCAACTGGCGGTGGACCGCTGAAGCGTTGCCGTGCCAGTACGCCAGCAGCACCCGGATCTCCCTGGTGACCTCGAACCGGTCACCGCTGCGTTCCCCGGGGCGGATCGCGGCCCGGGGCGACCGGGAGGCCTCAGCCAACCACCGCCACACCGTCCGCTCCGACACCCCCAGGCACTCCCCGGCCAGGCGCACATGCTCCCGCGACAGCCGCCGCTCGGCGCGCAGCGCCAGCAGACGACGCACCGCCGGCGCCCGCAACGCCGTCAGCGACTCCTCCCCCAAAACACCGGCCGGATCCTCCGGCGGCGCCAACCGCTGCCCGTCCACGCCATGCCCCTTCGTTCTCATCCGCTTTCCGTGAAGCCCGTCTTCGCTCACTCCGTCAAAACAGGTGAAGGCCCCCCGCACACGAGCCCTCCGAGCAACGCGGACCGTCACGGGTAGGGGCCAAGACGCGCGCAGGCCTGCTCGATCAACTCCCGGTCCACACGCCTTGCGGGGCCACGCTCGCGGGCTGCGTAGACATGCGACGTGATCTTCGCCCACGTGCGGAAATTGCCGCGCGCCATCTGCTCATCCGCCCGCGCAAGGTCCTCCGGGCTCGCCTGCGCCCACACGGGATGGAACAGGGTCAGCGTCTGCGGTACTTGAGACGGCTCAAGCCGGCCGACCTTGTGCCAGGTCAGCACGCGCGAGCGCAGCGCCGAAGCACGCGCCAGGGCACGCTCGCTTCCAGCCCCACACAGCACCAGCGCCGCCGCACAGCCCGGCGCGTCCCACAACTGCCGCAGATAATCCAGCAATGGCGGCGTCAGCCGCTGGGCGTCATCGAGAAACAGCACACCCGGCTCAGCCAGTGCCCGCGTCAGAGCCTGGCTGGCCGGCCCGGCCCGGTGCGGCAGCGCCCCCGACGGCAGCCCGAGCCCTTCACACAGCGAGGCCCGCAACTGCGGCAGACCGGGCGCCACGCCGGCCACCACCCGCCACACCGGCACCCGGCCGGGCAGAAGATGCAACGCCTGCTCGACAGCGACCGTCTTCCCCAGGCCCGTATCCCCGTACACACAGCACATCCCGCGGGCCGCGACCGTATGCCCCACAGCCTCCGCCACAGCGGCCACCTGCCGCGTCGACACCAGCCGGGCCCCCGGCACATACAACCGCACACCGCCGCCCCGCACCCCCGCATCCGCAGCATCCTCCGGCACCGGCACATCGGCGGACGGCCCATCGACAACAAGCGGACCACCCGCCCCGTCCACGAGCCCCAAATCCGCCAGCGCCCGCTCATACCGGCTCGGCTCCAGCCCCACCCGAGCCCCTGCCGAACGAGCAACTTCAAGAACCCGGCCCGCCCCCAGATCCCGCTTGATCACCCGGTGCAGCGTCGGCAGCGAGGGCACACACCGCGCACCCCACCCCTCCAACGCCCCCTCTTCCTGGGCCCGGAGCATCCTGCGCCGCAACTCCGCGACATTCCCGCCCGCCTGAGCGAGGACCTCCCACAAAGCGTCACTCAGCGAAAACCCATCCTGCCGCGGCCGCGCCTCGACATGCCCCCGACGCCCATCGGCCAGCCACCGCCACACCGTCCGCTCCGACACCCCCGCCAGCTCCGCCGCAATCCGCACATGCAACCGCGACAGCGTCCCCTCCCCATCCACCGCAAGAAGCCGCCGCACCACCACACCCCGCGCCAACGGCACACCCCCCGCCGACACAACCCCAGCCGACCCCGCCCGGAGCTCACCCGCCGAAACCCCCTGAACCGTCACACGGCCCAGCCCACCCAACCCCGCCAACCCCTCACACAGGAACAACGAAACCCATGACAGCCAGCAACCAACCTGCTAGCCACACCACAACAGCCGCTTAGTCACCCCATGACAGCGACCACAACCCCACCCCACACCCCCTACCAGGACACCCACATCACCAACCCACTGACGCCCACCACTGCCACCCCAACGCCCAATCACAGCGGAACAGCAGGAGCAGCTGTCTGCGTTGGGCATCACACCCCTCGAGGCTCCAGCCCCAGCGGCCGCGGCCGGTCGCACGGCGAAGGGCCCGAGCAAAGCGCAACAGGCCTTCCAACGCGGCCTGACAGCCCTCACACAGTGGGTGGAACGGGAAGGCCAGCGGCCCGTACCCCGCAGCCACAGCGAACACATCACACTCGACGGCGAAACCGAACCCGTCACCGTGAAACTCGGCGTATGGACCTCCAACACCAAAACGAGGCGCCACAAACTCACCCGGGAACAGCTGGAAGCCCTACGAGACCTCGGCGTCGACTGGGCATGACACGCCGCCCGGCCAGTCGTTGGGCTGCAAGGTCAGCGGAGGGTCAGGTCCCGGGACGTGGTGCCCCGGGGCCTCCTGCTGTCGACCGGGGGTAGCGAACTTGCTGTTCAGATCCGTCCATTCGCGCCATACGCGTTGGGAGGGTTTCCCCATGAACATCGTTGAGAACGTCGCGTCCGGCCTCTTCGTCGCACTGGCTGCCTGGGGCGCCCGGTGGGCCCGGCTCGAATGGCGCCGGCGTCGAATCTCTCGCGCTGGACGACGTAACCCCGCTGCCCGCTGATACGACGAACTCGCACGAGAGAAGGGCAAGAGCCACATGGGAGTCATCGAACGGCCGGACCTGCCACCCGGTGCTCGCCGAGACCTCAACCAGGAGCTGCACATCCTGCATCGCCGGGCCGGGCTGCCCAGTGTCCGGGAGCTGGCTGAGGCGGTCGCCAAGAGCCCTACTGGCGTCCACAACGCCTTCCGCCTGGCCAAGGTGCCCGAACAGCGTCTGACGATGGCCATCGTCGGCCAGTTGACGTTGTGGGTCCGCGACTGGGGCGTGGGCATCAGCCAAGCGACCGGTATCGAGAAGACCCTCCGTCGGTTCGAACGGCTCTGGCACCAGGCCAAGTACGAAGAGGAGGCACTTGCCGACCAGGGTGAACCGCCTCGCATGTCCGACGCCACCCGAAGGCTCCTGTTCGCGCTCAGCCCGGGATGCTCGATGTCCCACCCGACCCGGCAGCTCCCGCAGCCCCACGACATCGTCGCCCTGGAAGACCCCACCGCGACGAAGGCCCCGGCGTTCCTCCGTAAGACCGGCTTGCAGCCGGAGTCCCCCAACCCATGGCGGCTAATCCATTTGTGCTGCAGTTGCCAGCGCCGCCGCGAAGCCGGTGAACTCACCGAACCAGAACTCCGTGCGACCCGCTTCGCTCTGGACCGGCGCCCGGGCGCGGCACGGCACTACGCCGCCTACCTCGACCAGATGCTTCTGGGCGCCGAGGGCGTCATCGACATGAACGTCGCTGGGGCCGCTCTAGCGATCATCAAGGCCGATCCGGAGATGGCAGCGACCCCCTATGCCCTCAACCACGGGGAGGTTGTGGTCGACCGAACCCACGGTTCCCTGCAGTGGGGACACCACCCATGCGAAGACGATCACTAGCACACGCGGCCTTCCGGGAGGCTCGTCCCGGAAGGCCGCTGGTCTGCGCCGGCACCGCACTGGTGCGCAGGAGGATGCGCTGAGCATCCTGAAGGGGGTCTCGAACCGGTCCAACGTCTCATCGTCGACCTGCTCGACTAGCACTATCAGAGGCGAGCCAGGACTCGCTGCAAATCGTCTCGGTCGAATGCGTGGCCGGAGACCAGCAGAGTTCGGGTGTAGGAGTCCAGAGCAGAGATGAGATCTTCCGAGAATCCCGCTACTGCGGGTAGATCCCAGGCACCGGTGAGCAGGTCGTCGAGGCGGCTAGGGTCAGCCGGCAGGTAGATATAGATCTCCCACGGCGGGACACCTTTGAGTCTGGCCCGGTCGGAGCGTGGGGACATCCGGTTTCCCGCTCGCTCCAGGGCCCGCAGCACTGCCAGTTCCGGTGCCGCTGTCATGTCCAGTGCTGTCGCCATCGCAGTCGGGTCCATTCGTTCGAGTAATGCCTCAGCAGTGCTCACCCCAGAGCACTGCCGACCTGCTTGATCCCGACCTGACGCTAGGCAGTGAGCAGGGGCGGACGGGCGGGTTATGCCGGATCTTGACTCGATTGAGCGGGAGCGGGCCACGACCGCCTTCGCTGTACTCGCCCCCGCCTCCCCCGCCCACTGCAGTCACCCTCACAAGATCCGGTCAAGGGGTGTTGGGTCCAGTTACACACAGCTACCCTGACAGTTCTGTGCGCAAGGGGGCTTCATGCGGTTTGAGCAGCGGATGTATGCACACATCAAGTTCTTAGGGCTGATGGCCGAGTTCTACGAGAACGAGTTCGAAGACTTCTTTCACCGCCTGATGTGCTCGCGGTATCCCGACTTCATCGACGTGCGCACCGCGGGACGCCTCGGCGACATGTCAGCAGACGGCCTCAGCCTGCACTCCCGCAAACTGTACGCCTGCTACGGCCCCCAGACAGTCGACCCGTACGAAATCCGGAAAAAGCTGAACAAGGATCTCTCGGGGGCGGTCGAGAAGCGCAGCGGTGAGTTCGACACCTTCGTCTTCGTGCACAACGACCGGCGAGGTGTGCACCCCATCGTGGCGTCCTTGCTGGCCGAGGCGCGTGACAGCATGCCCTCGCTTCAGTTCGAGCAGATGGGCAGTCGGCGCCTGTGGCAGGAGTGCATGCAGCTTCCGCAGATGGCAGCGGAGGATGTGCTTCGGTGCGAGATTCCCATTAAGGACACGACTTTCGGTATCGGGATGGAGGACTTGGCCCCGTTGCTGAAGCAGTTGCAGGACATCCGTGCCGAGTCCAACCCTCTGATGTCCCTGCCCGACGTGCCGGTGGAGAAGCTGGACTTCAACCGGATCGAAGGAGCGGATCGGGAAGATCTCCTCCGGGGCATGCGCCAGAGCTACCTGGTGGATGCGTTCTACGCCGACACCCGGAGCGAGCTGGAGCACGACGAGGTGGCGGAGGGATTTCGCCTGTACTACCAGCAGGTGCGTCGCGACTATAGCGACGCCGACGACGTCCTTTGGCAGCTCAAGATGTACTTCCTGGGGAACGCCCAGCCGCGGCCGAAGGTGTTGCGCGCCGCCCTTGTTGTCCTGGCGCACTTCTTCGAACGATGCGACATCTTCGAGACGCCGCCTGCCGGTTGGCAGCCGCGCATCGGGTTGACCGCGTGATCACTCCGACGAAGGGGATCGCTCCTGACCGCTGCCTGCTCGCGGTCGGCGCGCAGGTTCTCCTCCAGCTCGATGAACCGCGGACCGTCAGTCAGGCGTGGGCGAGGCTGAAGAGTTGGCGCGCTGAACAGGCCCATACCTCGCCGGTATCGTTCGAGTGGTTCGTTCTGGCCCTGGACATCCTCTTCGCCATGGGTGCGGTGGAGCTGGACCAGGACGTTCTCGTCGCAAGGAGTACGGATGCTGCGCCGTCTGAGCGCTGACGACGCGCGGTTCAAAACGGTGGATTTCTCGCCGGGACTGAACCTGCTGGTCGCGGACACCACCTCGTCGTCGGCTGAGACCGACAGCCGTAACAGTGCCGGCAAGTCGAGCTTGATCGAGCTTGTTCACTTCCTGCTGGGGGCGAAATCCTCCGGGTCCCTGGCCACAAACAAGGCCCTGCGCCGCATCACCTTCAGCCTGGCTATGGACTGGCCGTGGCAGGACGATCCGCTTGAGGTACGACGGCGCGGAGACAGTCCCAAGGCCGTGTCGCTGAGCCGGGACGTATCCGGCGTGCCGGCCGACACGCTCTTCGCGGACGGCCAGGACGTCGAGCTGTCCGTGGAGCAGTGGAATCGCGTCATCGAGCGTGACCTTTTCGGGCTGGAGGGCGACCATCCCGGAGTGAGCGGTCGCACGCTCTTGTCGTTCCTCATCCGCCGTGTCTCCGCTCACGGCTTCAACGAGCCGACCCGGACGTTCTCCCGGCAGGCCGCCGCGGAGGCATCGTCGAACCTGGCCTACCTCCTGGGGCTGGACTGGCAGTTGGTCAACGGATACCGCGAGCTCAATGCCCGCAAGGCGACCAGAGACCAGCTGAGGAAGGCCGTCAACGATCCCGTATGGGGACGGATCGTCGGGTCCACGGCCGACCTGAGGGGCCAGATCACTCTCGCCGAGGCACAGGTCGAACGGCTGCGAGCACAGGTTGCCGCCTTCCAGGTCGTCCCTGAGTACGAGCGCCTCAAAGAGCGCGCAGACCAGGTAAGCCGCCGCATCAAGCAGCTCGCCCAGGACGACGTAATCGACCAGCACAACCTCGAAGAACTCCAAGGCGCGGTCACCGAGACCACCGACGTCGAAGTGTCCTACCTCGAGCCCGCCTACCGCGAGCTCGGGGTCATCCTCAACGACCAGGTCCGGCGTCGCTTCGAAGACGTCAAGGCGTTCCACCACTCCGTCGTACGCAACCGGCGCAGGTTCCTGGAGGAGGAGATCCAGGAACTCACCGACCGCCTGGCCGCCCGGCGTCAGGAACGTGCCGACCTGGGCGAGGACCAGGCCCGCCTCCTGCGCGAGCTGGCGGAGGGCGGAGCGCTGGAAGCGCTCACCGCCCTGCAGACAGCCCTAGGGCGGGAGGAGGCTGCTCTCGGTGCTCTTCGCCACCGATTCGACGCAGCGCAGGCTCTTGAAGCCAGCGCCCGCCAGATCACCGCCAAGAGCCTCGAACTGCAACAGGCCGTCGACCTCGACCTCCGAGAGCGCCGGCAGCAGACAGACGAAGCGATCCTGCTGTTCTCCCGGTACGCCCAGCGCCTTTACGGCGAAGGCCGCGAAGCCTACCTCGCGATCGAGGCCGGACGCACCAGCCTCAGCATCACGCCCCGGATCGACGCCGACGACAGTCGCGGCATCAACAACATGGTCATCTTCTGCTTCGACCTCACCCTGGCTGTCCTCGCTCACCGCCACGAGCGCGGCCCTGACTTCCTCATCCACGACAGCCACCTCTACGACGGCGTCGACGAACGACAGGTCGCGCGAGCCCTCGCGCTCGCAGCCGAAGTGACGGAGGAAGAGCACATGCAGTACATCGTCACCCTCAACACCGACACCCTCAGCACCGCTGCCCAGCGCGGATTCAACCCCGAACCCCACATCCGCAGCCCCCGCCTAACCGACGACGAAGAGGGCGGTCTCTTCGGCTTCCGCTTCAAAGCCGCAGGTAAGGCATAGCGCCTTAGACGAGGCCCGTCGCTTGACCCGCTGAACGAACACGCAACGGCGTTGACGAACAGCCGGCGCCCGCACCACCAGGTCCGCCCGTTGCTCAGCGTCACGTGTCGGTCCATGGTGCGGACTCTAGGCGGGGGCGGGGATTGGCCACAGCGAAGATCACGAGAACCGCACCCTCCGCATCCCGTACGGACCATTCCGCCGCCAGAATGTGGATCACCCATTTGCCACGTCTACCGCGTGTCAGCGGCGACGGACACTCCGTACGGCCGGCCCCGCGTCGATGATGCTGCCCGTACTCGTCCAACCTGGAACCAGCCGGTCCGCTGTTCGCGCCGACCGCGCGCCTCGTCGCGCGTCCCCCTGCCACTGCCGGGACACCCCGGGCCCACGGAGGCCATGAGATGCTCAACCTCACCTATCCCGGCGTCTACACGCGCGAGTTGGACTCCGGAGTCCGGACCGTCACCGGAGCGCCCACGTCCATCGCCCTGTTCATGGGGCCGACCCTGCGGGGCATCGACCAGCGGGCGACGACGTGTCTGAGTTTCGCCGACTTCGAACGGAAGTTCGGCGGGCTGTACGGCAAGAGCTCGCTGTCGTACTCCGTCCTGCACTTCTTCGCCAACGGCGGCGGCCGGGCCGAGGTCATGCGGCTCCCCGT
The DNA here is from genome assembly GCF_036173045.1 of Streptomyces sp. NBC_00299. Taxonomy (GTDB): domain Bacteria; phylum Actinomycetota; class Actinomycetes; order Streptomycetales; family Streptomycetaceae; genus Streptomyces; species Streptomyces machairae. Next base: position 204,846 of record NZ_CP108040.1, on the reverse strand, counting down.
GAACAACGCCAGGAAGGCCGAATCGCGGATCAGGCAGAGCGTCACCACGGCCAACCCCTCCCTTGCCGTGACCGCCCTGAGCTCGGGGTCCGCGAGCGGATCGCTCTTCCTGGAGATCGATCCGTTCGGCATCGGAGCGCACCCCTACTCGACCACGCCGCCGCACGACACGAAGCGCTTCAACCTCACGGTCGTCGATCCGGTGACCGGCTCGGTGGAGCGGTTCGCGGACCTCACGACCGAGGCGGGCAACGCCCGGACGGCCGACACCGTGCTCGGCGACCCGGACACCGGTTCCCGGCTGCTCAAGGTGAGGCTGCTGGGCGCAGGGGCCGACGGCCCGCAGACCACCGGGTCCGTCTACCGCATCGAGAAGGATGCCGTGGCCGGTACCTTCGACAAGGACTACGCCGTCAACCTGACGGTGACCAGGAGGGCCGCCGACGGCAAGGAGGACGCCGCGTTCTCGGTCAAGGACGTGACGGTCACCGTCTTCAAGAAGGACACCAGGAGGCCGGCCAGCCGCCTGGAGCTGGTGAACCAGCTCGTCGTCGCGCTCAACCAGGCCATCCGCGCCAACGCCGACCGGCAGGGCAAGCTCGCCGGTGCCTCCGTGGAGGGAGAGCTCTGCGAGGACGGCGCGTTCCTGCGCCTGACCATCAGCCGCCCCGACCAGGCGCCCGGCGCCGAGCGCGTCCACGACGCGACCGTCACGATCGAGGCCCCGGCCTCGGGCGCCTCGCTCCTGGAGGAGTACAAGCTGACGGTTCTGGCTGCCAATCCCTCGCGCTATCGGCTTGGTCACCCGTACGAGAAGGTGGTGTTCGCCGGCACCGACCAGTTCCTCGTCTCGGACACCAGGTCCGGCCTCGACGGGGACGCCGCCGGGCAGCCGTCGACGGACACCTTCAAGAGCGCGGTCACCGCGCTCGACGCGCTCGACCCGTTCTTCAATCTCCTGTGCCTGCCCGACCTCGTCCGCCCCTCGGTCGCCAATCCGATGTCGCCGCACCACGCGGGGGCGTCGACCGTGTACGCCGAGGCGGCCCGGGTGTGCGCGCGCAAGTTCGCGTTCCTGATCGTCGATCCGCCGCCGTCCGCCGTCGACATCGAATCGGCGTCGTCGTGGAAGTCCACCAAGCTGGGGTTCCGGTCGACGCACGCCGGTGCCTGGTTCCCGAACATTAGGGTCGATGATCCGCTGCACCCGGGAACAATCGTGTCGCACCCGCCGTCGGGGGCCGTCGCCGGTGTCATCGCCAGGACCGACAACCAGGTGGGCGTCTGGCAGGCGCCGGCCGGCACCGACGCCTTCCTAGCGGGCGTCTACGGTCCGTCCGTGGAGATGTCCGACGGGGAACAGGGCCTCCTGAACCCCTTGGGGCTGAACGTCATCCGGCGCTTCCCGCTGTACCAGACCGTCGCGTTCGGCTCACGCACCGTGGACGGCGCGGACGCGCTGGCCAGCCAGTGGAAGTACATCCCCGTGCGGCGGACCGCGAACCACATCCTCCGTTCCCTGTCGGACTCCCTGCGCTGGGCGGTCCACCAGCGGAACGGCGAGGAGCTCTGGTCCCAGCTGCGGGTCAACTGCACGGCCTTCCTGCACGGGCTGTTCCGGCAGGGCGCCTTCAAGGGCGTCTCGGCGCGGGACGCCTACTTCGTCGCCTGTGACGCGTCGACCACCACCCCCGGGGACATCGACCAGGGAATCGTCAACATCGTGATCGGGTTCGCGCCCCTCAAACCGGCCGAGTTCGTGGTGATCAGCCTCAAGCAGATCGTGCAGCCGGCCGTCTGAGACAGGAGCACATCGTGGGACAGTTCTCGGTCAACGCCCAGCGGCTCGACCCCTACAAGAATTTCAAGTTCCGGGTGAAGTGGGACGGCCGTTACGTGGCGGGCGTCTCGAAGGTCTCCCTGCTGAAGCGGACGACCGAGGTCGTCAAACACCGTTCCGGCGGGGACCCCTCCACGTCGTACAAGTCGCCCGGCCGCAGCGAGTACGACGCGATCACGCTCGAACGCGGAGTCACCCACGACGCCGAGTTCGAGCAGTGGGCGAACAAGACGTGGAACTTCCAGGCTTCCGCGGGCGGTGAGGTGTCGCTCGCCGACTTCCGCAAGGACGTCATCCTCGAACTGCTCAACGAAGCAGGACAGGTCGTGCTCGGCTACGTCGTCCACCGGTGCTGGGTGTCGGAGTACCAGGCGCTCCCCGACCTCGACGCCAACGCCAACGCCGTGGCCATCGCCAAGCTCAAACTCGAGAACGAGGGCTGGGAACGCGACTTGTCCGTGGCCGAGCCCAAAGAACCGAGCTTCGTCGAGCCGTGATCCGTACCGTGGACTCCCCACCCACCCCCATGCCGAGCCCGGAGGACGTCGTCCGGCTCTGGCCGCTGTCGCGGCGCGGCTCCGCCGGGGACCGTGTCGTCGCCCTCCTGCTCGCGGTCGACGGGCCGGACGCCCTGGGCTACCCGCTGGGCACCCGCAACCAGCGCCTGCTCCTGGTGCACCGGAGCCTGGTCGGCCGGCCGGTCCAAGCGCACGTCCTGTGTCCCGCCTGCGGCACAGACAACGAGTTCGTGCTGCCCGTGGAGGACGTGACCGGGCTGCCCCGCGCCGACGCGGATGCGGTGGCGCATCTCGTCGTCGGTGACGCGGAGTCGGCGTTCCGGCTGCCGCTGCTGGCGGACCTGACGGCGGTGGCGGGCCGGTCCCCGTCCGACGGGCTGCGCGCGCTCGCCTCGCGCACCTGCCTGGACGAGGCCCCACGGCTGAGCCAGGACGATCTCGACCGGCTCGTCGACGCGTGGGAGGCCCTCGACCCGGCCGGTTCGCTGCGGGTCGGCCTGTCGTGCGCGGAGTGCGGGCACGCCGTCGCCGCGGACGCCGATCCCGCCGACTTCGTGGCCCGGGACCTCGACGTGCTCGTCGACGGGCTGATGCGCGAGGTTGATGTGATCGCGGGCGGCTACGGCTGGTCGGAGGAGGCCATCCTGGCGCTGCCGGCGCCGCGCCGCCGCCGGTACGTGGAGCTCATCACCGGGGGACACGCCCCGGCCTGCCGTGCGGCGGTGGTCCGATGACGGTGCGACAGTCGGCGTACGCGGAGGCGCTCCGGCGCGCGAGCGGGATGACGGGCGGCCCGGCCGGGGACGAGGACGCGTCCGCCGTGGCCGCCGAGCCGAGACCGCGCTCCCTGTTCGAGGAGACGGAGGACGAGGCGCTCCCCGGTCCGCTCCCACGCCCGGTGGACGACGCTCCGGTCCTGCCGCCCGTGGCTCCCGCGGTCCGCCGGGCGTGGATGTACGAGACGTCCGTCGACGGTCCGTCACCGGTCCGCGCGGCTCCCGGCGGGCCGCCCCGGCCGGGGCAGGACCTCCCCGGGGGCCTGGAGGAGCGCCCGCGGCGCCCGGACGCGCCCGCCGGCGACGGCTGGCGGCCGCAGGACGAGAGGGAGGGGCCCCTCCCCGCTGCCCGTACGGAACTTGACCCGTCGGCCTCCCGGCAGGGTGAGGAACGGCCCTCCCGGGCCGACGCCGCCCCGCCGCCGGCCGCTCCGGCCACGTGCCCGGCGCCCGCGCCCGAGGCGCCGCCCGCCGGCCCCGCCCCGGGACCCGTTGTAGCCGGTAGTGACGCCGTGCCGTCGCGTGCGGCGGCGGTCCCCGCGCACCCGGTGCCCGCGGTCGAACCGGTGGCGGTATCCGAGGTGGTGCGCGCCGAACCCATGCCGGTGGAGCCGGACTCCGGGGCGCCTCCGGCCGTCGAGGCGGAGGCGGAACCGGCCCCGGTCGTCGTCGAGATCGGACGGGTCGAGGTGCGGATCGCCGCTGACAGGGCACCGGCTCCGCCGAGGGAGCGCGGGCCGCGGCCGGGGACCGGCCCGTCCCTGGGGCAGTACCTACTGGAGTCCCGCCCGACCGGCGCGGCGCACCAGGGGGCGTCATGACGGCGCAGTTCGCCGTCCCCGCGACGACCTACGTGCTGCAGCAGGTCCTCCAGCGGCGCGTCAAGATCGCGTACGACCCCCTCACTCCGCCGACCGTCTCCGTGGAGCCCCCGCCGCGTCCTCCGTCGACGCCCTCCACCCCGGCGGCCCCGCGGCAGGCGGAACCGGCGGGCCTCTACCTGTTCCTCCACCACGTGGGCCCCAACCCGGCCTGGCGCAGCATGCACGAGCCGCACGTGGATGCGAGCGGCCGGCGGGTCGCCCCGTCACCGCTGGCCGTCGATCTGCACTACCTGCTGGCGGCCACGGGCGCCGACCTCGAACGCGAGGTGCTGCTCGGCCTCGGCGTCGCGGCGCTCAACCGGCACGGAATCGTCCCGCGCAAGCTCATCAAGGCGATCCTCGACGAGATCAACGAGCCGGACACGCCCACCCATATGCTCGACCGGCTCACCACCGAGCCGCTCCACGACCCGGCCCACCAGCCGGAGCAGATCACCGTGTCGCAGGCGCCGGTCGACGTCGACCTGTCGACGAAGATCTGGTCCGCCCTGCAGTCCCCGCTGCGCCCCTGCGCGCACTTCCTGGTGACGACCGTGTTCCTCGACTTCGGCGACACCTACCCGCCCGCCAGGAAAGTGGAGAAGGCACGGGTCGGTGTGCGGCCGGATCCCTCGCCAGCCGTCACGCTGCCGGCGGACGACACCGTGACGGTCGGGGGCGGTGCCTGATGTCGGCACCGCCGTCCGACGCCACGGCCACGGCCGGCCCGGAGCCGCAGGGGGGCCACGCCCGCGCGCACCTCGCCGTGCTCGCCGAGTCGATGGCCCTGCCGGTCCTGACCGGAATCGCCCAGGGCGAGGTGCCGACCGACGGGTTCGCCCCGCTGGGGCAGTGGCTGGAGGGGGCGGGTCCGGCGTCCCCGCTGCGGCGCATGGCTGAGGGCTTCGACCTGTCCCGCGCCGAACTGGAGGTGGTCGTCCTGCTATTGGCGACGGACACGTCGGAGCGGGTCGCGCGGGCGGCGGCGGAGGCGACGAGCGCGCACGGCGGTGTGGTGGGCGGCGGGCTGCCGGTGTGGCTGGCGTGCCGGGCGGTCGCGGGGCTGTGTCCTTCGCTGCTGGCGGCGGCCCTGCCGCTGGTGCGGTTCGGGATCGTCGAGCCGGAACCGGCGTCGCCGCGGATCGAGGCCCGCCTGACGCTGGCCCCCCCGGTGTTGGACCGCCTGCTCGGCCGGCCGGTGCGCGACCCGCTGGTGTCCGCCCGAATGGCTCCGCTGCCCGTACCAGCCACCGGTCCCGGTGAGGTGGGGGACTTGCCGACGGCGCTGGGCCGTTCCCTGGCCTCCCGGGGGCCGCTCGCTTTGCCGCCGCTGGTGCTCGTGCCCGGCGTTCCGCCGGAAGAGATCACGACGGCCCTGGCGGCGCTCGGGCTCACCCCGTGGCGCATGTCGGGAAACGACGTTCCCGAGGACGCCGTGGCACGTGACCTTCTGGCCGCGCGGTGGAGCCGCGAGGCGATGCTGGAGAGCGCCGCCCTGGTGATCGACGCCATCGACGGCCCGTCGGAAGGGCCGGTCGCGGCCTTCGCCGACCGTGTGCTGGGGCACGTCCTGCTGACGGGACAGCAGGTCCCCGACGGCATCGCGCGCGGCGTCCACGTCGTCCCTGCCCCGGGGGACGGCCCCGCCGCCGCGGGCCGTCGGTGGGCCGCGGCGCTGGGCCCGAACCGCGCCGCCCGGCTGGGGCGCGAAGTGGACCGGGTGGCCGCGCAGTTCCGGCTCGACGCCAAGGGGATCGCCACCGCGGCGGCCGAGGCCGCGGAGGCCGTCGACGCCGCCCCGGACGCCGCGGGCGCGGCGGCCGCGCTCTGGCATGTGGCCGCCCGGTCCTTCACTCCGTCCCCGCTGCCCGGCGTCCACCTGGCGGAACCCGCCTACGGCTGGGAGGACATCGTGCTCCCGCCGGCCACGGAGGCCGCGCTGCGGCGGGTGGAGTCGCACGTGCGCCACGCGGCCCGGGTCTTCGACGACTGGGGTTTCGCGGCCCGGGTGGGCGGGCGGGGCAGCTGGCGCGGACGGGGGGTGGCGGCGCTGTTCTGCGGCCCGTCCGGGACGGGCAAGACGATGGCGGCCGAGGTGCTGGCGTCGGCGCTCGACGTGCGGGTCATGGTCATCGACCTGAGCCGGATCATCTCCAAGTGGGTGGGCGAGACGTCCAAGAACGTCGCGGCGGTGTTCGACGCGGCCGAGCGCTCCGGGTCGATGATGGTCTGGAACGAGGGGGACGCGGTCTGGGGGACTCGCGGCGGTGTGGCCAACGCGACGGACCGGCACGTCAACGCCGAAGTGGGCGATCTCCTCCAGCGCATCGAGACCTTCTCGGGGTTCACCGTCATCACCACGAACCTACGGCAGGCCATCGACCCCGCGTTCATGCGCCGCTTCCGGTTCGTGGTGGACTTCCCCCTGCCGTCGGTGGACGAGCGGCGCCGTCTGTGGTGCTCGGCGTTCCCGCCGCAGGCCCCGGTCGAAGCGGTGCGCTGGGACGCCCTGGCCGCCCTTCCGCTCACCGGCGGCTCGATCCGCAACGTCGCGCTGGGGGCCGCGTTCCTCGCCGCGGAGGTGGGGCGTCCGGTGGACCGGACGATGATCGAGGCCGAACTCGCCGAGGAGCTGCGCAAGCAGAACCTTCCGGTTCCCCATGTGGCCTGGGAGGCGACCGCGTGAGCGCGCTCCCGCCGTCGGTCCGGTTCCGGGTCGGCGCCCTCCGGGTGACCGCCCGCTCGGCGATCGAGGCGCGGCGGCTCGCCGACGCGCTCCCGGCGGCGCTGGAACGCGCGTGGCGGTCGTGGCCGGCCGCCCCGGCCGTTCCGGGCCCACGGTCCGACGCCGCTTACCGCCGGGCGGACGAGGTGGCCGCGGCCGTCGTCGCGACGGTGCGGGACCGGCTCGACGGCGGTGAGGCGCGATGAGGGCACTGACGCGGGCCGTGCGGCCGACGGAGCACGGGCCCGCAGCACGTGCCCGGCGCGACTCCGGGCCGCGTGCGGACAACCGGCGGGCGCCGTCGCCTGCCTTCACCACGCCGCACTCCGCGGAGCCGGCACCGGCTCCGCGGATCGGCCCGGCGGCACCGCCGGCACCCGCCTTCGTTCCGTCGGCAGAGACCCGGGCCCACCCCGCGGCCACCGCGCCCCCGCACCACGGCCCGCGGTACGTACGTGCCGCGGTTACCCAGCCCGGGCGTCCTCTTCCCCCGTCCGTGCGCGGGCAGATGGAGGCCGGTTTCGGCCGCGACCTGGGCCACGTCCGCGTCCACGACGGGCCGTCGGCCGCCCTCGCGGCGGCCGCGCTCGACGCCCGCGCCTTCTCCCTGGGACCGCACCTGGTCTTCGGCACCGGGGAGTACCGCCCCGACACTCCCGCCGGGCGCGGCCTCATCGCGCACGAGCTGGCCCATGTGGTACAGGCGTACACGGGAGCCGGTCCGCGCGCCACGGTGGTGGACGACCCGCGGCTGGAGGCGGAGGCCGATCGCGCGGTGGAGACGCTGGCGGCCGGCGGCCGGCCGGCGATCGCACCGCGGCCCGGCGCGCCAGTCGTCCGCCGTGCCGGCCGGGGCGCCGCCCCTCCCCCGCCCGTCCCGGCGAGCGCCCCCGGCCCGGCGGCCGCGCCGAAGGAGGCGGCCGCCCAGCCGGGGACGGCGGCGGGCCCGGCGCTTCGCCTGCCGCCGGGGATAAGCGTGGTCGTCGACGAGCCGACGGGCATCGGCACGACCGAACTGGTCGTCAGAGTTCCGCAATTCACCCTGCCCGCCGAGAAGGGCGCCGGTGCCTGGGTGCAGAAGGCGTACGACGATGCCGCAGCCGGCGAGCGCCTGGTCTTCACACCCCTCTTCGTGGGCGACGCGACCGCGAGCTACGAGTCGGTCGCCGCGTATAAGGAGGGCGGTGAGAAGTACAAGAACGTGTGGCTGGGCGCCTTCGGCTTCCCGACGACGAAGAAGCTCGCCGACGCCGTCACGGCGGCCGCCGCCGACAACGAGAAGGTCCGCGCGAAACTCGCCGATCCGGCCGTCAAGGAGGTCGTGATGGGCCTGGGCACGGGCCTCCTGCAGGCGAAGTGCGACGTCGACCACATCGTCGAGAAGCAGCTGGGCGGAACCTCGATCCCCTCGAACCTCCAATTGCTCACGAGTTCCAAGAACCAGGCCTCCGGCCGGGAGACCTACCAGGCCCTCGTCGACCTCGTGCGGCAGATCCGCGATCCCGCCATGCGCGGGCCCGGCGTCCGCAGGCTGCAGATCCGCATCTCCAAGGCGACGGTTCCCACGGGGGAGCCCGACGCCAGCTTCGAGATCGAGAACCTGCTGCGCTCCGGGGCCGTTCGCGGCTCGGACGCGGAGAAGGCCAAGTCGGACGGAAAGCCCGTCGCCCTGTCGGCCGGCGGGCAGGGCGAGACGGTGCGCGTGCGGGACACGGGCGAGACACCGCTGGACATGCTCGCCCGGCGCATCGTGCCGGGCATGCGCATCCAGATCTACCGGCGCGCCGCGGCGGGGGCCAAGTCCACGAAGGACACCGTGCTGGGCGCGCTCGACAGCCGCGCCGTGTCGGCCACCAAGGGCGACTCGGCGATCACCCTCACCGCGGAGCTGGAGCCCGCGATGGCCCCCGCCCCCGCGACGGCCGGGCCCGAGGGCGCCGCGGATCCCGCTCAGGGGCCGCCGAGCGAAGCCCGCAGGCTGCGGCTCGACCCGGAGAAGAACAAGAAGATCGCGTTCTTCTACCCATATCTAAGCCGGGGCGAGCTGACGCGGATCGCGCTCGACGACCGGGGCGATCTCAGCGGCGAAGGGGTCATCCACTCCTCGGTGCCGTTCCTGGGCAGACTCAATGTCGTCTACGCCAAGGACGAGCTCGCCCTGGTGGCTCCGATCCCCGCGGCCAAACTGGTCTCCCCCCTGCCCGCGGCCTTCCGGTTCACCGGCGGCGAGCTGGCGCTGCGGCTCTCCCCGACGCTGGCGCCCAGCGGAACGCTCACGTTCTCCGTCGGCCCGGCCGCCAAGCCGGTCCTGCTCGGCACGCTCGCCGTGACCGTGCAGAACGGAGCTCTGGTCGCCACCGGTGATCTGGCCCCCGCCGGCAAGCTTCCCGGTGTCAACGCGGCGGCGGGACGCGTCGTATGGAACTCCGAGAGCGGATGGTCCGGCAAGCTCACGGCAAACACGGCCTCCCTGCCCCATTCCAGCGCGGACGTCGAGATCGGCTTCACCACGGCGTCCGGCAGGTTCGCGCCCTACGCGACGGGAGCGATCACCACGACGATCCGCGGCTCCCAGCTCCGGCTGGGCGCCCGCTGGGACGGGCGGACGCTCTCGTACAGCGGGTCGGTGACGGTCGCCAAGCCCCTGCCGCTGGTGGAGTCGGTGCGGCTCTCCGGCCGGTACGGCGAGGGCGGCCTTTCCCTGAAAGGCGACGCCGAGGTCGTCTGGAAGCAGTTCAAGGCCACGATGAACGTCCAGTACAACCGGGCGGAGGAGGAGCAGGAGGGCCGCTTCTCGGGCACGGCGACGATCACCGTCAAGACCGCGAAGGCCGACGGCTCCATCGGGCTCGGCTTCGACGAGGAAGGCCGGTACTGGGGCAAGGGCAGCGTCGGCTACCAGGTCACCAAGGACCTGCAGCCCATTCTCGGCGTCGAGATCACCAAGGACCGGCGGGTCAGGCTCTCCGGACAGGTCGCCGTCGGCGACGTCGTCCTGGTGCGCAAGTGGCCGTCCCCGCAAGGCGGGACGGTGCCCCTACTCAAGGGCGTCGGGGTGAAGTTCTCCTTCCCCACCCCGGTCCCGGCCGTGACCGCCTTCATCGAACTGCGCGGCTCGCTGCAACTGGGCTACGGCGTGGGGCCCGTCGTGCTGCGGGGGGTGGCGTTCAAGGGCGAGCTCTACCCGTTCGAGGACGATCCCCAGGTCGCAGCCAAGCTCACCGGGGCCTTCGTGGTGCCGGCCTACGCTGAACTGGTGGGCACCTTCGGCGCCTACATCGGGGCCGAGGTCGCGCTCGGTGCCGTCGGGGCCAAGGGCGGCATCGACATCGTCCCGTCGCTGCGCATCGAGGGCGAGGGCGGCATCGCGATCGCCGCGGACTACGACAAGGACGGGTTCGCGTTCGACGCCGAGGCGTACGCCAAGGGCCGCCTGACGGCCGGTGTCAAGGTGCTGCTGGCAGCCGAGCTCTACGCCGCGTGGGGCGTGTTCTCGCACCGCTGGACCTATGAAGTGGCCAGTGTCTCGGCGCAGCTCGGACCCGAGCTCAAACTCACCCTCGGACGGGTCGCCTACGCCAAGGACGGCCGGATTACCTGGCCGAGCCTGTCCCAGATCAAGGTCGAGCCCGAGTCCATCGACCCCGTGCAGGTCATCCGGGACATGCTCGGCCGCGGCACGGCGACCCAGACATGACGCGGGTGCGGAGAGGAGGATCGCGATGACGGCGTTTTCAGGGTTTCCCGGCTCGCCCCGGACGGTACGCGGCGGTTTCGTCGTCATGGACGCCGACGGGCGCGCGGCCGTGCGCACCGTCCCGTTCCAGTACAACCCCGAGACGCTGACCCGGACGCTGACCCCGCGGGGCGCGAGCGTCGATTCGGGTGACCGGCTGGAGGCGCTCCGGCTGGTCGGGCCGCCGGTGGAGACCCTGAAGCTGGAGATCGCCCTCGACGCCACCGACCGGCTGGAGAAGCCCGGTCAGCACCCCGACACCGTCGCCGAGGGTATCGCCGCGGACCTCGCCGAGCTGGAGACCATGATCTCGCCGGCCACCGCCGACGTGGTGGCCGCCGAGGCACTGGCCGGGAGGGGGACGCTGGAGATCCTTCCGCTCCCGTCCCCGCTGCTGCTGCTCGTACTGGGCGCCGACCGCACGCTGCCGGTGCGGATCACCGAGTTCACCGTCACCGAGGAGGCGTTCGACACACGGCTGAATCCGATCCTCGCCCGCGTCGGTCTGGGGCTGCGCGTGCTGTCGTCCGAGGATCTCCCGATGGGCTCGACGGGCGCCGAGCTCTTCCTCACCGCCGCCCGCCGCCGTGAGCGGCTCGCCAGCCGGCGCGGGGCCGACGTCCGGGCCCTCGGTCTGTCGAGGCTTCCGTGACCGCCGCGCCGTACCCGCCGAACAGCCGCTACTTCGGGGTGCCCGTCGTCAGCCGCACCGGCGACGACGGAACCACCGAGGTGTACCTGGCACGGCGGATCCTGCCCGCGCCGGATCGTTATGTGCCGCTCGGGCACCGCCGGATCGCCGGCGGCGAGCGGCCCGACACCCTCGCCCACGACGCCTACGGGGACCCCGCCCTCTGGTGGCGCGTCGTCGACGCCGACGGCGCGGCCGACCCGGCCCGGCTGACCGACGCCGAGGGCCGGCTCGTCATGATCCCGCTCCCCCTGGAGATCACCGGCCATGGCACTGCTTAGTTCCGTCACGCTGACCGTCCTGATGGGGCCGGTCGCCGTCGCCCCCGCGCCGAAGGCGGTGATCGACGCCCTGGACGGCGCCACGGTGACCCAGGCGGTGGGCTCGCGCTCGGGATTCCAGCTGAGCTTCACCTACTCCAAGACGTCGCCGATCGCCACGTCCCTGCTTCCCGCGGGCTTCTTCGACCCGATGGTGCGCGTCGTGCTCGTGGCGACGCTGCGGGGCGTGCCGAAGGTGCTCGCCGACGGGCCGGTCAAGCGCCAGGACGTCACCACCACCGGCCGCCCGGGCGAGCACCGCCTGGTCGTCACCGGCGAGGACGTCTCCGGGTACATGGACGTGCTCGACGCCACCGGCTTCGCGTTCCCGGGGATGCCGCCCTTCGCCCGGGTGGCGCTGATGATGGCCAAGTACGCGGCGTTCGGGGTCGTGCCGGTGACGGTGCCCCCGCCGTTCCAGCCGGTGACGAGCGCGGTGGAGAAGTTCGCCCACCAGCAGGGGACGGACTTCGCGTACGCCACGAAGCTGGCGAAGGACGCCGGTCACGAGTTCTATGTGACGCCCGGTCCTGCGCCCGGCGTGAACATGGCCTACTGGGGGCCGCAGGTCCGGGCGGGCGTGGTGCAGCCGGCGCTGACCGTCGACATGGACACCGCGTCGAACCTCGACGGCATGAGCTTCTCCGCCGACGGGAACGCCGCCGTCCTGCCGTACGGGCACGTCAAGGTCGCGAACTTCTCCGTGCCCGTGCCGGTCCCGGACATCGGGCTGCTCAAACCGCCGCTCTCGGCCCGGCCGTTGGTGCCGACGCGGACGAAACCGCTGGAGACCGACCGGATGGGACTGCCGGAGGCCCTGATGACGCTGCTCGCCGGGCGCGGCGCGGCGGACCCGGTGACCGCGACCGGGACGATGGACCTGGCCCGCTACGGACGTCCCCTCGACGCCCGTTCCCTGGTCGGGGTGCGCGGCGCGGGACGGGCGCACGACGGGCTGTGGTTCGTGCGTTCGGTGACGCACTCCCTGGGGCGGGGCAGTTGGAAGCAGGCGTTTCAACTCGCGCGGGACGGTCTGGTGTCGAACGTGCCGGAGGTGACGCCATGACGTCCGGGCCGAAGTACTTCGGGAAGTACCGCGCCACCGTCCTCAACACCGCCGACCCCCTCGTGCAGGGCCGGATCCAGGTGCAGCTCTCCGACCGGTACGGGCTGTTCCCCTCGACGTGGGCGCTTCCCGCCGTTCCGTTCGCGGCCAAGGGCACCGCGGGGGTCATCGCGCTGCCGCAGACGGGCAGCATGGTGTGGGTCGAGTTCGAGGCCGGTGATCCCGACTGCCCGATCTGGACGGGGGCGTTCTGGCCCGAGCCCGCCGGTGCCCCGCTGCTGGCGATGGCCGGCACTCCGGCCACGCCGAACATCCATCTCCAGACCACGACCGGTGTCTCGGTGACCCTGTCCGACATGCCCGCGGCCCAGCTCCAGGTACTCACCCCCGCCGGGGCGTCGATCGTCGTCGGGTCCGCCGGGATCAGCATCAGCAACGGGCAGGCGTCCATCGTGCTCTCCGGCCCTTCGGTGATCATCAACGGGGGTGCGCTCGTGGTGACTTGAGAGCCGGTGCCGGCCACTCGTCCACCCCCTCTCCCCCATCCATCCGCAGCGGAAGGAGCCCCCCGATGCCCGGGGCCGTCCTGCACGCCGGAGCGACCGTGACCTGCCCGCACGGCGCACCGCTCACCATCGTCGCCGCCGGCCCCCGGGTCACGGTGTCCGGTTCCACCGCGGCCGTCGTCACGGACCAGGGCTTCGTCACGGGCTGTCCGTTCACGGTGCCCCCGAAGCCCCAGCCGTGCGTCAGCACCAAGTGGCTCGCCGGGGCGGCCCGGGTGACCGCCTCGGGCCGACCACTGTTGGTCAACCCGGCCGGCGCGCTCTGCCTGTCGGCGGAGCAGATCCCGGCCGGTCCGCCGATCGTCTCCGGTACCCAGACCCGGGTGGTCGCGACGTGAGCCGGCTCGCCTTCCCGTTCGCCGTCACCTCGCTCGGCCGCTCCGCCACGGTGGCGTACGGCAGCGACGCGCACGTGCGGCAGATGCTCGGACTGCTCGTGCTCACCCTGCCGGGGGAACGCGTGATGCGGCCCGATCTCGGCAGCCCCGCACAGCAGTTGGTATTCGGCCCGCAGAGCGGTCCCACCGCGGTCGCGCTCGGCGCCGCCCTGCAGTCCACGGTCCAGCAGTGGCTGGGCGACGTGCTCACCGTCCGGGACGTGTCCGTCGAGGCCACCGACGATTCCGGGGCGGTCGAGATCGTCGTCACCTACGAGGTCCGTTCGAGCGGATCGGCCGACGAGGTGCGGCTGCGGAAGGACCGCGCATGACCGGTGCCCGCTACCACTGCCGCGACGAACGCCGGAGGGCCGTGCTCGCCCGGTCCGAGCGGGCGGACATGTCCGGGATCGACTACGTGGAGGTCCGCCGGGGCAGCACGGTCGACCAGCCTACGCTGATCGACGTCGTCCTGGTGAAGCCGCTCCCACTGCCCCAGGCCGAGCTGACCGGGGACCAGATCGCCCTCACCGGCGGGGTGCGGTTCCCGGCACCGCGGGTGGATCCCGTGGTGCTGGCGGCACCGGGCGGGACGCAGGTGTCGCGGTACACGGTCACGGTGCCCGGCGGCCAGCCAGTCGACTTCTCGACGTACCGGCTCGCGATCGTCGCCGGACCGGGCGCGGACGTCCCGCCCGGCTTCATCGACCCCCGGCTGTCCGCGGTCGACCTCTCGTTCGCCGTGGACTGCTTCGACGACGGCGACTGCGCGCCCGGCGGCCGCGGGCCGGCGGCGGCCGTGCCGCCGGACCCGCGCTTCGACTACCGCACCCGTGACTGGGGGGGCTTCCGGCGCCTGATGCTCGACCGGATGGCGGTGCTCGTCCCGGGGTTCCGCGAGGACGACCCGGTCGACCTGACGACGACGCTCGTCGAGGCCCTGGCCTACCGCGCCGACCAGCAGAGCTACACCATCGACTGGGTCGGGACGGAGGCGTTCCTGGACACCGCGCGCACCCGCGTGTCGGTGACCCGCCACGCCCGGCTGCTGGACTACACGCCGGGCGAGGGCGCCTCCGCCCGCACCTTCGTCGCCGTGTCCCTCGAACCGCCCGGCACGGCAGGGGACGGCTACGAGCTGCGCGCGAGCACCCCGGTGCTGCCCCGTTCGCCAGCGCTGCCCCCCGTCGTCACGGCGTCGGCCTATCCGGAGGCGCTGGCGTCGGCGCCGGCCGTCTTCGAGACGCTCGCTCCCCTCCGGCTATGGAAATGGCGCAACGAGATCGCCCTGCACACCTGGGGGGACGAACGGTGCACGCTGCCCGCCGGGGCGACCGCGGTGACCCTCGTGGACGGCGGCACGGGCGCCACCGTGCCCCTCCCGGACGGCGGCGAGGCCACCGACCGGCTCGCCCCGGGCGACTTCCTGCTCCTGGCCGAAACCGCGGCCCCCGACACCGGGCGCGCCGAGGACGCCGATCCGGGGCACCGTCACGTCGTCCGGCTGACCCGGGTGACGACGACCGAGGACGTCCTCGCGCCCGGCACGCGCCTGCTGGACGTCGAGTGGGACGAGACTGACGCGCTGCCGTTCGACCTGCCGGTCACCGCCGAGGTACCGCGGCCGTCCGGCCCGGGCCGGCGGGTCGTCTGCGCCGCGGCGCGGGGCAATCTCGTGCTCGCCGAGCACGGCGCCACCCTGCCGCCGCCGTCGTACCTCGGCCTGGCGCCGTCGGCCGCCGAGGCGCTCGCCCCGCGGCTTTCACCGTCCGGCCCGCGGGCGGGGACGGCCTGGCGCCCGTCCGTGACCGGCGGCATCGGGCCGCTGGCCCGGACCGAGCGGCACCTTCCCGCCGATCCCGGACAGCCGTCGGCCTCCGCCCTCTTGACGGTCGATCAGGCCCGGTGCATGCCGGCCATCGCGCTCCACGACTCGTTCGCGACGTGGACCGTCCGGCGCGACCTGCTGGCGAGCGGCCGGTTCTCCCGGGACTTCGTCGTCGAGACCGGGCCGGACGGGCGGCCGGTCCTGCGGTTCGGCGACGGCACCCACGGCCTCGCGCCGGCGGTGGGGGACTCCCTCGCGGTCGGTGGGCGGTTCGGCACGGGACAGGTCGGCAACCTCGGTCCGGACGCGCTAGGCCACGTCGTCCTGGCCGCCACGGACGGCGGCACACCGGTCGTGTCGGTGACCAATCCGGTGGCGGCGTCAGGAGGCGCGGCGCCCGAGGACGACGCCGCGGTCCGGGCGGTGGCCCCGCAGGCGTTCCGCCGCCAGGAGCGTGCCGTGACCCCGGCGGACTACGCCGAGGCGGCGCGCCGCTTCCCCGGCGTGGCCGACGCCGTCGCCGTCCCGCGCTGGACCGGTGCCTGGCAGACGGTGCTCGTGCACGTCGACCGCCGGGGCGGGGCGGATGTCGACGCCGCCTTCCGGGCGGGCCTGCTCGAGCACCTGGAGTCGTTCCGGCTCGCCGGGTTCGACGTGGCGGTGCGCGGGACCCTCGCCGTCCCGCTCGACATCGGCCTGGCGGTCTGCGCGGCACCGGACGTGCCGCGCGGCGAGGTGGGGCGCCGGGTCCGCGCGGCGCTGTTGCCCACAGGAAGCGGTGGTGGCCCGGGTTTCTTCCATCCGGACCGGTTCACCTTCGGCACGCCCCTGTTCCTGTCGGCGCTCCTCGCCGCCGTCATGGCCGTCCCGGGAGTGCGGAGCGTCGAACCCCTGGTGTTCCAGCGCTTCGACCGCCTCGCCCAGGACGAGCTGGGCCGCGGGGTGATCCGACCCGCGACGGCCGAGGTCCTCGAACTGCACGACGATCCGAGCTTTCCGGAGCGCGGACGGCTGCGGATCAGCGTCGGAGGTGGCCGATGAGCTGCGCGTGCGGCTGCGACGGGGTGGGATGGGCGTCGCGTGCGAGAACTCCCGCCCGGCTGCCCGGCGATCCGGCCCGCTTCCGGTACGGCGCGATCCTGGAGCGGTTGCTCGACCGGATCTCCCAGGCCCAGGCCCTCGGCGGCCGACCACTGGCCACGCTCGGCCGGTCGCCCGACGATCCCGCCGTCGCCCTGCTCGCCGCGGCGGCCGGCGCGCACCACGTCCTGGGATGGACGCTCCACCGGCTCGCCGTCGACTCCACGCTGCCCGGCACCGAGGACCGCGCCGCGCTGGTCCGGCTGACCGGCATGCTCGGGCACGTGCCGCGGCCGGCGATCGCCGCCGAGGCCCTGCTGGCGTTCCGGGTCGGCACGCTCCCGGGCGCGCCGGACGTGGTGACGGTCCCCCGGGGGCTCAGGGTGGGCACGGTGCCCGAACAGGGCGAGCTGCCCGTGACCTTCGAGACGGACGCCACTGTCGAGGCCCGCGGCGCGTGGAACGCGCTGCCGCCGCTGCGCGCGTTCGCGCTGCCACCGGTATCGGAGGGGACCAGGAGCGTCGAGGTCGAGGGCATCACCCTGGGGGCCCGGGCCGGCGACCGGGTGCTTGTCCACGCGGGGAGCGACGAGGACGGGACGTCGTCCTGGCTCCTGGCCCGGGTCACGGACGTGGACGTCGCCGCCTCCGCCGAACCGGCCCGTACCGTGCTCACCCTCGCCGGGGGGCAACTGCTTTCCGTGGACACTGTTCTGACGGAGCCTTCGGGGCCGGGCACGGTGATCCTCCTCGGGCAGCGGGCCCAGGCGTTCGGCGCTACCGCGCCGGACATCACGTTCATGCCGGACGCGGTACGGATCGAGCACGGCGAGGAGCTGCCGTCGAAAAGACTGCCCGTCGAGTGGAAGAACTTCGTCATGGGCGCCCTGTCCGACCACGACGGCCTCTGGAACATCCACCTCGACACCGTGCATCCGCAGGCCGCGCCGGACCGCGTCGTGGTCCTGGAGGCCGCCTCCGCGGACCCGCCGGTCGGCGTGGCGCGCGTCTCCGCCGTACGGGAGACCGCCCAGACGGACTTCGGGCTCTCCGCGCGGTGCACCCGGATCACCCTCAACCCCGACCTGTGCCAGGACTTCAACGTTAAGGTCCGCGAAACGGTCATCCATGGGGAGACGGCCCGCGGGACGCTCCTCGCACACCTCCAGGAGCGCGTGCTGCCGGTCACCGACCCGGGGCCCGGCGGCGAGCCCGCGCCACCGCAGCACCCGGGCTTCCCCCCGCAGAACCTTCCCGACCGGTTCTACCTCGCCGGGAAACCGACCTTGCCGCCCGGACGGCAGGTGATCCTCACCGGGCGGACAGCGGGCGGCAGGACGGTCACCGAGGCGGCGACGGTCCTGCGGGTGGAACACCACAGCGGCGGCTCGCCGGTACGGCAGGCGACGCTGGTGGTGTTCGACGCGGCCCTGGCAGGCCGCTGGACGGACGCCACGTTGACCGTGATCGGCAACGTCGTGCCGTCCTCGCACGCGCTGACGCCCGCCACGGGCGCCGAGACCTTGGGGTCCGGCGACCCGGCGGCCGTCCTGCCGCGCTTCCCGCTCGGGCAGTCGCCACTCGCCCATGTCGCCGCGCCGGGACCCCGCGGGTACGCCCCGGCGATCGAGGCCCGGGTCGACGACCGCCGTTACGAGCCCGCCGACACGCTGTACGGCGAAGGGCCCGACAGCCACCGGTTCCAGGTCACCGAGCGGCCCGACGGCGGGTCCGAGCTGCGGTTCGCCGGGCGGCTGCCCAGCGGGACCGGCAACGTCGTCGCCCTCTACCGCGTCGGCGGCGGGTCGGCGGGGAACCTCCCGGACGGCCAGCTGACGCAGATCGTCACGCCGGTGACCGGTGTGGCCTCCGTGACCAACCCCCTGGCCGCGGAGGGCGGCAGCGACGCCGAGACGATCGAGGAGCTGCGCACCGCCGCACCGAGGGCGGTCCGGACGCTGGACCGGGTGGTGTCCCTGACGGACTTCGAGGCGTTCGCCCAAGCGTACCGGGGCGTCGGCAAGGCATCGGCCGTCGAACTCCGCGCGGGGCTGCGGCGGTTCGTGTGCCTCACGGTCGCCACCACTTCCCTCGCGCCACCAGCGCCGGGCTCGGACCTGGTGGCCGGTCTGCACGCCGCGCTCGTCGCGGCTGCCCCGCCGGGGACGCGCCTGCGCATCGCGGGCTTCGTCGATCTGCCGATGACCTTGGCACTGGCCCTCGCCTCCGACCCGGACCTGCCCCGGCCCCGCGTGGAGGCCGCGGTCCGCGCCGCTCTCGTCCGCGACTTCGGCAGATCGGCCCGGCCGTTCGGCACCGCCGTGCACCGCTCGCAGATCACCGCCACGGCGCAGGGCGTCCCCGGCGTCAGGGCCGTGCTCCTCACCCGCTTCTCGGCGCCGGGCGTCACGCCGGACGCCCAGGGGCGGCTGCCCTGCCCCGGCCCGGTCATGGTGACCGGCCCGGGCCCCGGCCCGGCCCGGCTGGAACCGGCGCGGCTGCTGTCCGTCGCCGGAGGCGACATCACGTTCACGGAGTTGACCGGATGAGTGTGCCGACCACGGTGAGCGGCAGGGCCGATCTGCCGGAGACCCGCGTCGAGACGGTCGCCGAGGCCCTGTACGGCCTGCTGCCGGCCCATGTGCGCCAGGCGGATCTCGCCGCGGCCGGGGCCCTGCGGGCGCTGTGCGGGGTGCTGGGACTGGCGAGCGCCGAGATCGACGCCGAGATCGAGGCGTGGTACGACGCGCTGTTCGTCGAGACGGCCGGGGAGGCGGCGCTCGCCGCGCTCGCCGCCCTCGTCGCCGCGCCTCCGATGCGGCCCGTCCCAGGAGGGGCGGGTACCGGCCGTCGCGCGTTGGTGGCCAACACCATCCGCTACCGGCGGGGCAAAGGGACGGCCCGGGTCGTCGAGGCGATGGCCGGCGACGTCACCGGCCTGGCCGCGGTCGCCGTCGAATACCACCAGCGGCTGGCCCGCTGCGCGCACCTGCTGGACGTGCGTCCGGAGCGCCCGGCCACCGCCGGGCTCACCCCGGGCGGGTCCGCGTCGTCGGCCGGGAGCGCCTTCGACCGGCTGCCCCGCCTGCTCGACGTCCGGCGCGTCAACGGGGCGTCTCCCGGCCGACCCGCCGGACGGCACGCGCCGGCCGCCGTCGGCGTCCATCTGCTGCGGCCGTCGGTGGCGCGGTTCCCCGCCCCCGTGGGGGACACCGTACCGGCGGCGGACATGGCGGGGGTTCCGCGGGCTCGGCCGTGGACGGCCGGCGGGACCGCGCCGCCGGGCCACTTCCAGCTCGCCCAGCAACCGGGCGCCGTTCTGCGCCTGTTCAACCCGGACCGCCGGGCGCGCGCCGTCGGCTCCCGGCTCCAGGAGGCCGACCTGCCCGGCCGGCTGAGCCGCCTGCCCCTGCACCTGGAGACCGCGGAACTGCGCGCCGCTGCGCTGGAGAAGCGGCCGCCGCGGCTGCCCGGCCGCCCATGGTTCGACGGCGCCGACGAACCGTTCACGGTCTTCCTCCGGCGGGACGGCGAGACGGCCTTCCGGCGCGTCCCGCCGGCCGAGGTCCGGATCGTCGACCTGGAGTCCCCGCCAGCTCCTCCGGGCGCCCGGGTCGCCCCCAGGGTGACGCACACGTGGTACGAGCCCGGGGTCACGGCGCCGGCACCCCGGAGCGGTACGCATCCCGTCGCGTGCGCCGTCGATCCCGTGACCGGCCGGATCGTCGTGGCCGAGGTGCCCGGGCCGGACGTCGCCGAGGTGCGCGTGGCCTGTGCCACGGCCGCCGGCCGGCCCGTCGGAGCCGGTGCCCACGACCGCAACGCCCCGGACCGGCCGTTCGATGTGCGGAGTACCGGCGAGACGAGGGATCTGGTCTGGGTCGTCGATCCCAGCGCCGCGCCCGGTGGTTCGCCGGAGACGTCGAGCCGTACCGTCGCCACGCTCGCGGACGCCCTCGCCGGGGTCGCGTCCCAGGGGGCGGGCCGCCGCAGCATCGTCGTCCTGGCCCGCTGCGACCTGGAGGCCGCGCCTGCCGGCTCGGCCACGCTCGACGTGACGGTGCCCCCCGCGTCCGAGGTGCACGTCGTGGCCGCGCAGTGGCGGCGGCCGAGGGTGTTGCCCGGCGCGGACCCCGACCCCACCCTGCGCGGGTTCGTCGTCCGGCGGGAACGGCGCTGCACGGTGGACGCGCCAGCGCGGGTGCTGCGCGGGCCGGGGGACGCCGGTGCGCCGGCCGGCCGGCTCGTCCTCGACGGGCTCGAACTCACCGGCGGTCTGCGCCTCGGCGCGGACGCGGTGTCCGAACTCGACCTGCGGTACGTGACGGTGCGTGCCCCGGGGGGCGTCGCCGTGGGCGCGGACGGCGACCTCACCGCCGTCCGGATCGGCGTGGACCACGCGGTCTGCGGCCCCCTGCGGATCGGCGACGCGGACACCGCGGTGAGCGGCGAGCTGCTGGTCACCGACAGTGTCGTGACGGCGGACGGCGCGGCCGGCCCGGCGCTCGCCGCGCCGGGACTCGACGTCGCGCTGCGCGACGTCACCGTGCTCGGGGCGTCGTCCGTACGCTCCCTCGCCGCGACGAACGCCGTGTTCGCGGAGGCTGTGACGGTCATGCGCCGCCAGACCGGCTGTGTGCGCCACAGCTTCGTACCGCACGGCTCCGCGGTGCCGCGCCAGTTCCGCTGCCAGCCGTCCCTCGCCCTGGCGGCGGCCGAGGAGGCCGCGGGCCGGCCGTTGTCGCCGGACGAGGCCGACGTGGTCCGGTTCGCGAACGAACCCCTCTTCCTGGACACGGCCGCGGACGAGCCGACGCTGGCTATGCTGCATCCGCTCTGCCCCGACAGCGTCCGCTCGGGGGGCGAAGGCGACGTCGAGATGGGCGCCTTCGCCCGTGCGGCCTTCGGGATCGCCGTCGCCGACATGCGGGCCCTCTTCGACGAGTACCTACCGGTCGCCCTGGCGGCCCGAGTCATCGACGACACGCGCTCCGGCGCTGTCGCAGCCCGGAGGAACAGACCATGACCATCCGCAACGACGCCACCCGCCTGACGGTCCGGGCACAGGACGAGCGGCAGCCGCGCTCGGTCGTCGTCCGGCAGGGACAGGTGCTGCTGGACGCCGACCTCGACGCGCAGGGCCGGCACCTGCTCGACCGGGTCGAGACGGAGACCGGCGACGTGCTCGGCTCCGGCGGGCGCCTGGTGGTCCCGGCCCCGTCGGGTGCCTTCTCGGTGACACCGGCGGCCGCGCCGGGCGCGTGCGGGATCGGCACGGGCCACGGCTTCCTCGGCGGCTGGCTGGTCGAGAACAGGACCGAGAACTGCCTGGTGGACAACCAGCCGCATCCCTGGACCGGCACCGCCACGACCGGCCCGGTGCTCCTCGCGCTCAAGGCTCTCGTCCGGTACGTCGATTCCGTCGAGGAGCCCGCCTACGCCGACCCGGCCCTCGGTGACGCCCAGGCGGCCGGACGCGCCCTGGTCGACTGGCAAGTGTTCCCCTATGTCCCCGAGGGGGGCTGGGGCACGGGCCCCGACTGCGCCACGGTCACGGAACACGGGGACTGGAAGAAACTCGTCCAGCCGTCGACCGGCACCCTGACGGTGGTCCCCGACCAGGCACCCCCGTCGTCCGATCCGTGCTCGCTCACCCCGCAGGGCGGGTTCTCCCGGCCGGAGAACCTGCTGTACCGGATCGAGGTGCACGGCGGTGTCCCGAACAGCGACTGGCCGGACGCTGACGGCCCGCGGTTCGGCATGGAGGGCCTCACGGTCAAGCTGTCGCGGCGCAACGCGTCGGTCCTGGCCCGGGTCGTGACGGTCGACGGTACTGCCGTCACCGTCGAGCCGCCGGCCCTCGATCCGCTCAACTGGTTCACGGCCGGCGCCTACGCCGAGTTCGTGTCGGAGCACGACGACGTCGACCCCCGCGACGCGGTCCAGTGGCAACGGCTGTTCCAGGTCGCGCGGGTCACGGACACCGTCGTGACACTGGAGACCGCCGCGACGGCCCTCGCTGGATCGATCAAGAGCGACACGACGGGCTGGTTCCTGCGGCTGTGGGACGCCTTCCCGAACGGCAAGGGGGTCGCCGCCGCTCAGGCGTCGCCCGACGATCCGAAACTCTCGCTGCCCCTCGACCTGGGCGACGGCCTGGCGGTCCGCCTGGGCCGGGGCGGCCTCGACGTCTTCCGCCGCGGCGACCACTGGACGTTCGCCGCCCGGGCCGACGGGTCGGTCGACTGGCCGGAGGGCCGGCACGAGCGGCCACACGGCCCGGAGATCCGGTACGCGCCGCTGGCCGCCCTGACCGGCCCGACGACCGCCCGGGACTGCCGGGTGCACGCCGCCACCCTGACCGACCGCGCGCTGCTGTACCGGGGCGGCGACTGTCAGGAGGTCCCGGAGCCGGCGGGCGGCGGCTTCGTCACCCTGCCCGGCAGGCTACGGGTCGCGGTGCTGCGCGGGCGCGTCCCAGTCCCCAGGGCCGTAGTCACCTGGAGCATGCCCGCGGGCGGCATTCCGAGCCAGGTCGGGGGCTCCGCGGTGGACGGGGCGAAGAGCTTCACGAGCGAGACGGACGAGAACGGGCTGTGCGAGGTCCCGTGGGCCGTCGACGCGAGCCGTGCCGACGAGGACCACCACGTGCAGGCGGTGCTCACCTCGCCGGCGGGCACTCCCGAGGGCCCGCCGCTGCTCTTCACGGCCGGCTTCCGGACGGCCGCCGCCACGAGCTACCTGCCCGGTGGCTGCGAACTGCTCCAGGGATCCAAGACGGTGCAGGAGGCGCTCGACGTGCTGTGCGCCAACATGGGCGGTCCCGTGGTGCCCCCGACGCTGCGGCTCGAGTCGATCGATCTGGTCGACCATGAAGGGGTATGGAATCTGATTCAGCAAGGCCTCATCCGCAACGGAACCGAGGTATCGCATACCGCCTTCGTGGACGGGATCTCCCTGGGCATCAGCATGCCGGATCCCGAGATGAAGTTGTGGACGGCTGCAAAGCCGTTCGACCCGCTGATCGAGGTCCACCTGGAGCTGCCCTACCCGGTGACGGATCCCGACAAGGTCTACTGGGCACGGGCCTCGGAGTCCGACGTCCTGTTGACCCCGAACATCACCGCCCCCTTCGGGTTTCACCGGGTGCGGCTGGACGGGACCGTGAAGGTGACGCAGACGACGGGAACCGCGAGATTGCAGTGGACGCCGTCGGAGATGGCCGGGGTGTTCCTCGACAGTGCGCCGCAGCACCAGTGGGGCAACAAGGTCGTCCTGGACGAAGTCGGGCAGGTCCAATGGCAGCCCGCGGAGACGGTCCCGCCGGTCCTCTGCCTCCTGCGGATCCGATCCGCTCACATCTGGGCCCCTGATCCCGATACGGGCCACCGGGTGTACCTGAACGCGGAGCACCTGAGGGTCGGAGGCACCTCGGCCAATCGCGATCTGTCCCTGTACGAGCGCGATCCCCAACGGGCCGCGGACCTCGACCTGTTCTTCTACCTCAAGATCGTTTGAGCGGGAAAAGGAACCCTTCCGGCCCGGAGGCGTGCGCCCGTCGGACTCTACCCCTCCACCCGCCGCCGTTATCTCTAGTGCTGGCTGATCATCAGGCATGTGAGCCGTGTTTGAGTTCAGCCGCATGCCTGACGGCTATCCGAGGGGTGTTCAGGCATGTTGACGATGTCTGGGATGGGGCTATGTGTTTCCGGAGCCGTGGCTGGACCGAGCGCCGGCTGTGTCCCGCCGTCAGCAGTGCGTGGACGGCGGCATGCCGGGCCCGGGTCCAGTCGGCGAATCGGTGCCCGCGCGGCCAAGGAGAACCGGACGAGTCCGCGGCCAGAACAGCCTTGGGTCCGGGTCCGGGTCCGGGGACCGTGGGGACCAGAGCGCGGAGGCAGCAACGGTGCTGGGCGACCGCTCCGCTCGGCGGCCTCGCTGAGGTTGTGCCAGAGATGCCACCGGTCCGCGACCTGAACGGCCTGCAGTGCATTGGCAGTGGCGCCCTCGGCGAAGAACAGCGCCCGGTCCCGGCCGCCCGCCGCAGCGTCAACCTCGACGGCTGGACCCTCCAGGACGAAGACGGCCGCACCCACACCTTCGACCACTACCGCCTCGAAGGCCGCGCCACCGTCCGCATCCACACCGGCCACGGCCGCGACACCGACAGCGACCTCTACCAGGACCGCCGCCATTACGTCTGGGACAACCGCTCCGACACCGCCACCCTCCGCAACGACCACGGACGCTTCATCGACGACGAGTCCTGGGGCCACCACCGCCACCGCGGCCGCCACCACCGCTGACCACCACCGCGTGCCTGAACTGAACACCTCACCCGCGCCCCGAAAGAACGTGGACGCGCCCGGCCTTCCCGGCCGGGCGTATCTCGTCTACGCGGACCGCTCTGGCGCTGGCGAGCTGAACCGCGCGGCACGGGCTGCTAGGGTCCGTCTTCAAACGGATCTTGCCAAGAGCAGGAACGATGCGAGGGTGACCGCTGCTTCGTTGGAGGTGGCGGTCTTCTCGTATCTCGTGGCGATGCCGCGGAAGCTCTTGAGCCGGTTGAAGCAGCGCTCGATCACGTTGCGTTGGCGGTATGTTTCCCGGTCGAATCCTGGTGGTCGGCCGCCGTGGCAACCGCGCCTCAGCCGGTGCCGGCGCTGGTCGGTCTTCTCGGGGATGGTGTGCGCGATGCCGCGTTTCCTCAGGTAGGCGCGGAAGCCGCGGGAACTGTAGGCCTTGTCTGCGATGACCTGGTCGGGCCTGCAGCGAGGTCGGCCCAGGCCGTTGCGAGGAACGCGGATCCGTTCGAGTAGCGGGCGTGCACAGACACTGTCGTGGCGTTGGCCGGGTGTCAGCAGGATCGCGAGCGGGCGGCCCTTCCCGTCGCATGCGAGGTGGACCTTGGTGGTCAGTCCGCCTCGGGATCGGCCGAGGGCGTGATCGTCCGGTTCGTCCGGCTGGTGCCGCCCCCTTTTCGGCCGGTGGCGGCGGCGTGCTGATGGGCGCGGACGATGGTGGAGTCGATCTGGACGAGCCAGTCGATGCCGCCGGCCGCGTCCGCGTGGGCCTGGATGGTCTGCAGGGCCCGGGTGAACACGCCGTCCAGGGCGTAGCGGCGGAAGCGGGTGTAGACCGTCTTCCACGGTCCGTAGCGTTCCGGCAGGTCGCGCCACGAGATCCCGGTTCGGATCTTGTAGACCATCGCGTTGATGACCTGCCGGTCCTCCATGCGAGGCCGGCCTGTGGCAGCCCGCGGTATCAACGGAGCGAGTAACTCCCACTCCTGATCGGTGAGTTCATGACGACGTATCACTCCACCGTGATCCACCAGTCGATGATCTTTGAAGACGGACCCTAGTGGCGCCAGCCGGAGATCCGTGGTGCCGCCGGGCTGGCAACGCGTGGATAGCCGGATCTTTGTGTGCATGAAAGTGGCCTCCACCACCAACCCGCGCGGGCGTAAGTGCACGCGCGAGAACGCCCAAGGGGCCCGGCCGGGCCCCTTGGCACCGCGTTCGAGGTCGTCAGCGAATGAGGTAAAGGACCTGGGCGGCGGTCAGGATGAGGGTGCAGATCAGGGTGAGGACTTCAGCCTCTGGCTTCGAGGGTTGCTCGGAGGGCAAGGGAGACGTCCCACAGACCGCACCTCATTGACGTGACGTACATGAGGTGCGGTCTGTGGGACGTCAGGTTGCGCGTCGGAGGGGGATGACGACGTTCTCGCCCATGCGCTTGGGTTCGAGTCGGTAGTACTTGATGTGCCCGAGCCTTTCGGTCTCCTCGAGCCAGCCGGCTTCGATGACCTGCTTGCGGGTGCGGGAGAAGACAGGCGGGGCCATGCCGACGAGTTTGGCCAGGTTAGCGGCTGTCTCAAGGACAGCGCCGGACCGGTCGGTCGGGTGCAAGGCGTACAGCATGACGACGAGGCGCTGGTTGGCGGTCATGCCGGCCGTCTTCTCAAGCAGTTCGAGGTTCTTCTGCTTGTCCTCACTGCTGGTCACTGGGCCTCCCACCGTGCAGGGGCGTTTTCGTTGAATCCGGGGATGTCCGGCGGGTTGCACGTCTTCACTGCGTCGCGCTGTTCGATCCCTGTTCCGTGGAAGGCGATGTAAGGGCTGATCCGGTAGAAGTTGT
Source organism: Streptomyces sp. NBC_00299 (assembly GCF_036173045.1). Lineage (GTDB taxonomy): Bacteria > Actinomycetota > Actinomycetes > Streptomycetales > Streptomycetaceae > Streptomyces > Streptomyces machairae. The sequence goes on along the minus strand of NZ_CP108040.1, from coordinate 178,320 downwards.
AATTGCCGATGCGTCCTCGGACGAGCAGGATGCGGTGCTTGGCCAGCTTCCTGTTGATCTTCCCGACGGCATCGGTGGACATTCCTACGCGTTTGGCGATGTCCGCTCCGGTGGCCCTCAGCGGCTCCATACCTTCGGGCGAGACCCCGATCCACCACAGGACTAGGAACTTCTGACTGGGTGTGAACGCCTTCGATTCGGTGATCGCCTCGACGCGTGCCTTGTCGACCTGTGTGTGCCTGCCGGAGAAGGCGTATGGCGCATAGGGGACCGGTTCGCCCGTGTCGGCGTCGACCAGCCTGCGTACTGCTCCCAACGGACCCTCCGGTGCAAGGGGGTTGATGGATGGTTCACGAGGGACGGCTGTGAGGCCGACCAGATGAACTTAACGTACATGAGCAAGACGTCAATCAACTCCGCTTGTCCGCCGTGTCGCTTGCTCTCATGTGAATAGATCATTTTGCCGAGCCCTCAGCCGCTCCCGCGTGGACTCATGTACGTCACGTCAATCTGGTGCTGTTTCAGGATCGTGGTGCCCAGTTTCTGGAACCGTAGTTACCGATCGCTCGATCGCTCTCCCAGTCCGACAGGTCGTGGTGCACGACTCCTGGGACTGTGTGGCACGGCTGAGGGATCTGTGTACTCAGGTCTGCAGATCGCCCTCTACGGCTGCAGGATCTGCTTGCCAGTTCCCACGATCTTGGTCGTGCACAGCGTTTCCCCAGGTCAGGTGCTCTTTGGCGGGCGCGCTCTCTTTCCTTACACAGGAGCCGCTAGGTCGTAATGCCGCACCGGAACCCGCCAGGGCAACTCGCCCCAGCACACACACCGTGCCCGCCCCGTCGCCACCCAGCTGCACTCACCGGAACCGAACGCACACGAAGTTCGTCCTGTGACCGACCCCGCACCCGAACGACCGCCCCTTTCCTGCGCGGACGGCCTGTGCCACGACGAAACGGACTCGCGCCGGGAAGTGTTGGGGCAGCGGGGTTCAGGGGCCGGCGAGGGCCAATGCACTTGTTTTTAACCAGGACCTGGACCACTTTGCCAGCCGTTTGACCTGCACCACCGAACGTCAGCAACGGCGATGCCAGCAGTCGACGGAGCAGGCGCGCGTGTGTTGCAGCAACCCTGTTCCGGTCTCAGCCCCGCTTCCTACCTTGAAAGCCCCGATGAACCGCCAGCCGCCCACGCCGACCAACCACCCCGGCGGGGCACCGCAAGCCCGCCAGGGCTGAGGAGCTACCGGCCCACGCGTCCGTGCCCCCAGAGCCTCACACCCCGTTGACCTAAAGTGATCTGGCTGCACGTCGATAGTTCTTCGCCTTCTTGGTCTGGTTGAGGTCCATCAGCCGGGCTCGACGAAGTTTCCGTCCGGCGTGGTTCCGCAGTCGAGCGCGGCCTCGACGGCCGGGCCGGTGTCTCGCGTGCGCGTCGTCCCGGTGCCAGCGACGACGTGCTGTGGATCCCGGCCAGAGCGCAGGCGTGCAGCGCAAGAAGCGAGCGGCCGTCGCCGCCGGTAAGAAGGCCGCGGCCGCCAAGAGGCGCGGCTCGCTGTACGCCGTGGGCTGACCCAGTGCCCGCCCAGCCCAGCGTGACCACGGGGAGCACGGGCCGGGCTGCTGCACGGCAAGGCGGGCCTGCTACCCATACAGCGGCCCGGTGCCGCCCGGCTCGTGCGAATACTGCGCTGCTACTCGAGTGGGTCATGCAGCACCAGAAGCAGCGCACGACTTCTTCCCGGAGGCCCTGGTGCTGGGCGAGGCCGGGCCGGTCGTCAGATCCGCCAGGAGCGGATGCGGTCGGCCGCGTCGTACCCATCGGCGCGGCCGACGTCGATGTCCCGGGCGAGGTCGATCAGCGCGTCGTACGGCGGATCGATGGCCTCTCCCGCGGCGTCCATATACGACACGACGATCGCGGCGCCGTACAGGGCGTTGCGGGCCGGGAGCGGGCGCAGCCGGATGACGGCGTGCATGAGGGCGGCCGCGCGCCAGGCGTTGTCGACCCGGGCGCCGACCTGCGGGGTATTGACGCGGTGGCGGGCGATGGCGGCCACGAGGTTGGAGAAGTCGTGGACGTCGGGGTGCTTGGGCAGCACCTCCGCCTGGCGCTCTAGCAGCCAGCGGATGTCGATGTGGAGCTCCACGTCAGGCCGCCCGGCCCGGGGCCTGGGTGGCGTCCAGGCGGGCGGGGGCGTCTTCGGGGAAGGCCGCGTCGAACGCGTCCGCGTTGTCCGCGACGTACTGGCGGAAGACGTCTGCGGCGCCTTCGAGGCGGGGGTCGCGGACAGCGTTGTGTGCGGCCTCGGTGATGAGTGCGGTGACCGAGGTTCCCTCGGCCTCAGCCCGTTCCTGCAGCTGGGCGTGGAGGTCCTCGGGAATCCGGATCGTCACTGGCTTCTTCGACATACCCCGAACGTACAGCAGGGTGTACAGCACACGCACGGGTTCGGCCAGATCGCCAGCGAAGGAGGCTGCCTACACGCCAGGCTGAACCATGCTGACCAGGGAGAACAACAGATCCAGGGGCCAGGGTGCCAATGTGACATAGTCCGTGTCCGGTCTGGCGGCGGCGGACACTATCCCCAGCGCCTCAGCTCCCTCGTCAGCTCCTCATGCCATGCCGCGCGGCGCGGGGCGCGGCCGTCTGGCGGGGCGCCAAGGGCAACCACAGGATCGTTGACCTGGTGGGTGACCCGGTAGGCCAGGACATCAGTCGCGGCATCCATCCAGTCGCTGGCGTTGCGGGAGGGCGCCATCGGGCCGAGTGCGGTGACGAACCACACCGGCAGTAGCTCCGCGCCGCTGAGCGCGTCGGAGAGCCGGCTGCGCAGCCGAAGCCGCAGCTTCGTGTTCGCCCGCTCGCCCGCATCGATCACCTTGGCCTTCTTCGCGCGCAGGGCGTTGTCCGCCTCCAGCTTGTGCCTGGCCGCCTCCCCTTTGGTCGTCGCGTCTCGATCCGGTTGTGAGCCGATTGGGCCTTGGGCGCGGATGTCGTGAAGTCGAGTTCGGCCGTCCTCCGTTCCGGGGCTGCGGCCTGGGTGGTGGCCAGGACCGCGGCGGCGCGAAGGACCGCGGCGCGGTGCCGGCCTCGCTCGTCCCGGGCCTGCTTGAGATGGGTGCCGGCTAGCGTTAGCCGGGAGCGCTCGTAGTCGGGCAGCAGGCCAGCGCGTGCATCGAGGCCCTTGTTCATGGTGACCGCCAGGGCGTTCAGCTCGCCCCCGCGATCCTCGTCGAGGTCGACGACAGTGGCGCCCTCGGCTTGGCGCAGGTAGCGCTCCAGCGCCGCCACTCGGGTCGCGAGCCGGTCCACATTCCCGTCGGCCTCCGAGATGCGGTCGCTGAGGTCGTTGTCGACCCGCTCGGTCTCCTCCTTCGCCTCCCGCAGGTCGTACTCGAGACGGTCGACCCGGCGCGGGATGTCCTCCAGCTCGTGGACAGCGCTCTCCACGTCCGACAGCTGGGAGCTCACGTCGGACAATTCGCGCTGGAGGCGGGTTTCGACGTTGCGGACCTTGCGGTCCAGGCTCGTGCTCGCTTCTTCCCAGCTCACGCTGCTGCCTTCCCTTCCCGCGCGTGTGTGGAGTCTGCGTCGGCCGCCAGGACGAAGCTGCCGATCCAGCCGGCGGCTGCGGCGATCCAGACCCATCCGGGCAGCACATCGAAGACGAGCAGGGGTACCAGCACGGTGACCGCTCCCAAGACGCCCGCCGCAATGCGTAGTTCCCGGTGCCCCTGTACGGGTGCGTCCATCCCGGTGGCCAGGAGACCGAACACCAGCTGAAAGACGGCGAGAGCGATCCAGCCCCAGCCGATCCAGCCGGTCAGCGGGGCCAGACCAAGTAGCACGGCCTCGAGCGCGTGTACCCGCGCCGACCAGGTGAGGGCGGTCTTGCTGGCCTGCCGGTGCGGCTCTTCCCGTTTCGCCGGAGCCTGGGCTTCGTACGCCAGCAGCGCCTCTCCGGCGTTGACCAGCCGCGCGAAGAGCGCCTCATAGCGCGGATCGTCTTCAGGCATGCCTTTCAACTCCTGAAGCACCGAGCTGATGTCGGCCTGATAGCCGGCGACCTCGCCAGCTATCTCGTGATCGATCTCGCCCACTCGTACCCCCTGTCACGACGCGCCGACGGAACCCTTCCCAGCAACGGTCCGCATCAGCCGCAAAGTGATCGACCGTACCGGCCTCTGTCCGAAGTGAGCTGGGCAATGATCAGAAGTGGCCGAATCCGCGCTGCCCCACCACCCGCACCCGGCTCCCCGCGCCAGGGACCTGTGGTGCCCAGACCGCGACAACGGCCTCGTGCTCCTGTCGCTCGCTTGTCCTCGGTGAAGGCGGCCTCGACGACCTATTTCGTGCCGCTGGTCGACAGTTCGGCTCGAATGTTCCGGTGGCCGGGACGCCGGCCTTGCGCGCGGCCTCGACGAACTGGGCCAGCTCGTCGAGGGTGAGGTCCTTGTCTTCACCGGTGGCCAGGCGTGAGGTTGACATGGAGCCAGGATGCGGCACCTGGGTTGGTGCCGATATACCCCTAGTAGGTGCATCTTTTGTCCACCCAGGGCAAGTTGGGGTGTGACGCCTCGTATGCTTATCACCGCTTCGTCTGTTCTTCCCGTTCAACTCCGCCGACCTTTTTGCGGGGTGTGGCGGACGCCCTGAGGGTCAGGGTGCTCGGAAGAACAGGAGGAGCAAGTGGAGGAACCGAACGAGCGGAAGCCGCATCGGCGTTGGACCGGCCCTGAGAGGTGGCAGGTCGGACTGGCCTTGGCGGGTCTGCTGGTGGCGGTTATCGCCACGGTGGGTCAGTACGCGCAGTAGCGAGACCCACGCATGAGCACCGGGAGCGGGCGGAAGCTGACACGCAGCGAGCCCGGCCTACACCAGGGCGACCGGGCTCGTGAACTACTGCGACGGGGGCCTGGCCTGGTGCCAGCCGGGTCAGGCTCCTCGTGTTGGGTCGACACATAGCGTGCCTACCCCTTTGATGGGGTAAACGGTATCACTTTCAGACCCGAATCTGAGCTATACAACTGCGAAGTTGCAGGTCAGGCGTGTGAGGCAACCGCGTTCGCGGTCGCGTCCGATGTCAAAGTCGTCGATCGCTTGCCTCCCTCCCGTCAGCCTCACGATGCTTCTTCTCGGCCTCGGCGAGGAAGCAGCCGACGAGAGAGAGCCGTCAGGCTGCTACCTCGCCGGTCCACTTCCGTCCGCAGCCGCGGCACTTGACGGTCGGCATGTGGCCGTCCCCGCCGTCGATGCGCAGCTGCGCGCTGCAGTGCGGGCACGGCCGCTCCAGGGCCTGCGTCTTCCTTGTCATCTCCAGTGCCGGGGCGATCTGGCCGGCGGCCAAGCGTGCAGCCGATGCGACCTGGCCCTGGTGGTGTACACCGGTAAGCCTCACGAAGGGCCCGGGCGCCCCGTCATGACGGGCCAGGAGCCACGCCGGGGCGAAGGGCGCTGTGCGTCGGCGAGGGTCGGTGTACGACCAGCGTCGCTCGTCGGCCGCGTCCTTCATCGACCGCACTTCGGCGAGCGCCTCAAGATGGCCGGTCTCCAGGATGTCGGCCGCCGACTTCAGCAGGGTGGTGACGGTATCGGCCTCCTCCGGCAGCGCGTGCCGGCGGTCCGGGTAAGCCGTCGATCACCTTCTGCTTCGTGACCCGCGCCAGCCGGATGGACGACGGCCCCTCTTCGTCTTCTTCGCCATCCCTGAGAGCTACCCACCGCCGCACGCCCCGGCACTGGGTGAGGTACCGCCGGGTTTGGACTCTGTTGGGGCTCCTACGAGGATGATCCTGCCCGCCCGACGCGCACCGCCGGCTCGGTGATGCGCTTTCAGGCGGCATCGCAACCGTCACCGTCGGCGTCGTGCCGGTGCGGGGCGCCCGGGGTGTCCCCGCCGTCCGGACCGGTCGTTCACCGCAGCGCCCTCTGCTGCTGCATATACATCACCGCTCAGCGAAGCGCTAATTCCGGTTTTCCATTTCAGTGAATGAAATCGAAATGACTGAAATGTGGCCTGGCGAACGGTGGCGGATAACTCGAGGCCCCAGAAGGGGTCGTTGCCAGGTGTTAACTGTCTGCGGAACAGGGGTGCGGCTCCTGCGTACGGCATTCCGCAGTCACGCCGAAACGCAGCGCCAGGCCCGTGTCCGCTCAGGGCAATGCGGAACGCCATGACCCTGTCGCTGCACGGGCCGGGCAGCACGCGTACTGCCGATTCACGCGGTAAGGAGAACGACGCACATCCGGCCCTTCAGGTGCGTTTACCTGCATGTTTGATTCGTTCTTGCGGGACACCGGCGCCCAGTTCGTCGCCGGCCTGCTGTGCACGGCCACTATCGCCGCGGCCGGTGCCATGCGCACAGCCTGGCGCCGTCGTCGGCAGCGCATTGAGCAAAACACCGCCCTGGAAACCGACGAATAGTTGACTCATTAATTCGTGCTCCCTGGAGGTATTTCGATGTCAGCTTCTCATTTTGTCGCCCGACGGACGACAAAAGGCGTCGTCACCAGGACGACAAAACCTGCCCGTCCGGAAGCCGAGTACGACCGCTACCACGCGTGGCAGTTGCTGTTCACACCGCAGCAGCGGCCGAAAGATTGGCCAAAGCAATATGATGCGTTGGACGGCGTTCCTGGGCTGGTCGCTCCCACGGGCTATCTCAGCGACATCGCCGCCAAGTACGACCGCATGCAGAGGCACCTTGAGGCCGAAGCCTCCGAGGCCTTGACCGAAACCGAGCTGCTTGCCGGGCTGCTGGTCGTCCGCGCGCTGCGCGACAAGCTGCTGGAAGACGAGGTGCGGCTCATCGGAGCCGCCCGACGCCGCAAAGTCACCTGGGCACGCATCGCGCACGCCATCGAGGTACGCAGCCGGCAAGCAGCCGAACGCCGCTTCCTCCAACTGCGCTCCGACATCGACGACCTGCACGGCTCTGTCCTCACTCAGCACGAGAGAGTCGCCTACGCCCGCGACCAGCGCGAGCGCCGTGCGGAGCGCTCCTGGACCGTGGACCACGCCGCCGAGATCCAGACCCTGGCCCACCAGCTGCTCAGCCTCACCGACCTGCAGTCCCGCGCCGACCATTCGCCACGCGCTCTCAAGGCCCACCACGATGCTGTGCACGAGGCAGAACTCGCCGGACTCCCCGCGCCGTCCCTGCCTCGCAGCCCGTGGCCTGAACGGCTGCGCGCTGCTGCCGAAGACAATGCCGATATCCGGGCCAGCCCTCTTATCCAATCCGCGTCCGACCTCAACGGCGCCCGGCTGAAGGCAACTCGCGTCGCCGACGCGATCCATCTCCTGTACGGCCTCGTCACGCACGCCGCCGACCCCGGCAATGTCGACCTGACCGACCTGCCCGAGCTGGAAGCCGCCGCCGCAGCCCTGTACCAGCAGGCCGAACTGCACGCCGTAAGGCCCCAGCGGCAGCCCCGCCAAAGGGGACGACAGCCGTCACCCGGTGGCGCCTGAGGACAGTAGACAGCAGTGACGGATGAGTTGGGCTGCGGGTGACCGCCCACCACCCCGCGTGCTGAGCAAACCAGCGGTCCGCCGGCCCTTAATGCTCCGTTCCGGGTGTCCGCGTACCACTGGTGCCCAGTGCGCCGGCGCGCCCGCCGCGTCGGCGGCGCACGGCTGGGAAGTGAGCAGACGACGCATCGCCCTGAGGGGGAGGGGAGGACGTGGCGGAGCCGTCCTTTCGTCGCGGCATGGCGATGCTCGGCACAGCACGCCGTAGGCGCAGCTCATCCCCGGCGCGCGCCCTCAGTACATTGATCGACAGGACGGCGGGCGGCGCTCAGTTGCGGTCCGTTCAGTCGGCGCTGTCCAGACGCCGCCGGGCTTCACACAGTGGCGCGGAACCTCTCGATCGTGGCCCGCATTTGTGCTGCCTGGTCCCACTCCGCACCGTACTTGCCGGTGGGCGTACGCCAGTTGCGTACGAGGTGTTCAGCCACCTCGGCAATGTCGTCCGGCGCTGCGAAGACCCGGTGCAGCGCGGCGAGCGGTTGGGGCGGGGTCGCGATCGACGGGCCGACCCCGAGCAGGGCATAGGCCCAGCCGGTCTCCTCCTCCCAGCGGAAGCGGAGACCACCCACGCCTGCGGTGCGGCTGATGTCCCACACGAGCACGATGTACATCGTGTTCCCGCCCTGGAGGTAGGTACGGTCGGCGCGGACCGTACCCGGAGGGATCCCACGCCCGGTGAGCGCTTCGTCGACAGCCCGGACATAGGGCCAGTGCGGCAGCCGCTGCGCAGCACCATCTACGAGACCGGGCGGGTTCAGGATCACAGCTCACCTCCAGAGGATGGGGCGGGTCACGAGGCGCGGCGGAAGGTGGCGGCGGGGCCGATCGCGCCGGGGCCGAACTTGGCGCGGATCCGGTCTATGGCTGCTTCGGCGACCAGGCGGTCCTCGCGAGCGCCGTCCAGGCTGATCTGCTGGGCGACCTGGCCGACGCCGATGAGGTCCTCGCCCTTGAGAACCAGGCCGGTCAGGCGGGCGCGCTGGAGGCCGGCGGCGTCCATGAGCTGGTAGGTGAGCGAGCGCAGGTCGTCCTCGTGCGCGGACGGCTCCGGCAGCCGGCGGGTGCGGTCCCATGACGTCCCGCCAGCGAAGCGCAGGCTCAAGGTCAGGGCGCGGGCGGCCTGCCCGCGCAGGCGCAGCAGGTGCCCGAGCTGGACGACCAGGTCCAGCAGGGCGGCTCGTACGGCGGCGCCGTCCAGGGTGTGCTGGGGGAAGGAGCAGCGGACCGTGGCGGAAGCGGGCAGTGCACGCGGGGTCACCGGGCGGGGGTCGATACCGCGGGCCCGGTCGGCGGCGAGACGGCCCGCGCGCCCGCCGAGCAGGCGTTGCACGGTGGCGGGCGGGACGGAGGCGAGCAGGCCGACGCAGTGGATGCCGTAGTCGCGTAGGGCGTTCGCCTGGCGCGGGCCGATGCCGTGCAGGTCCTCCACGGGCAGCGGCCCGAGCCAGTCGGTGACGTGGTCGGGGTCGATGGTGAGGACGCCGCCCGGGCCGAGGATCTGGGCAGAGGCGGTGGCCGCGACCGTGATCGAGGGGCCTATGCCGATCCGAACGTCGGTTCCGAGCCGGGAGATCGTGCGGACCCGCAGCACCTCCCCCAGCCGGCGGGCGTCCACGCCGTAGTACGGCACCGCCCCTTTCAGCTCCACCAGGGCCGCGGACGGCGGCAATGCCTGCACCACCGGAGACAACCCTGCGAGTTCCTCCAGCACCTGCCGGTAGACCTCCTCCGGCACCGTCGCCGCGCAGCGCACGTGCATCACCGTCGACGCCCTGCCCGCCGTCCGTTCTCGTCCCATGGCACACCCACCTCCTCCTCCCTCACATTATCGAACTAGAATTCGAACACGCGAGGGGTGCGGCCCCGCGCGGCGAAGGAACCGAGGAGGGCCGTGTTCGACGATCTACCTCCTGACCTGGAGCGACTCCTCACGCTCCGGGTGTGGCACGCCATGTGGCTGCATCGGATCGACAACAAGATCGCCGCCGTCCGGCAGCGGGAAGCCGAGCAGGAACACGGTCGCCGGCGACGCCCGCCCGTCCCCGACTGGATCGTCGAACTCGGTATCGGCGCCGGGAATCCGCCCACTCAGGTCCACGCCGGCGACTGCTACGCAGTCGCCAAACGCCGCCGCCCCATCGACCGCGACGAAGCCCGCCGGCTGCTCACTTCGGGACTGCCCGCCTGCACGCACTGCCGCCCCGACCGGCACCTCGGCATCCTCGAGTAGAAGCCGCCTGGGCCATGGAGCCGCGGATCCCCGCATGGCGCGGTGCGGCAGGCCACCTCCAGCTGGCGGCGCGGCGATCGTCCCAAAATGCTCCAGCCGCGACCGGCCGACGGCATCGTCAGCGCCAGTCCCTGTGGGCCTTCGAGGAAAAAGCGCGCTGTCCTGCCCGCCACCGCACAACTGAGCCCGCCGGGACTGCAGGAAGCGTTTCGTTTCTCCAGTATGACCTTTCCACTCACACGGGCGGCGCTCCGGGGAAACCGCTGATCACGCCCCTTTAGGACGGCTATCAACGGCACATGGTCAAAGCTGTCCTGCGCGGCCTTGCGGTCGTTGCCCTCGCTGTCCTGCCCGCCACCGTCTCCATGCCTGCCCACGCCGTCGAGATCCTGCCCCTGACCGAAGCCGTTGCCAACCTGCCCGTAGCCACCGAGTCCCGCGACGGCTACAGCCGCGACAAGTTCCGCCACTGGAACACCGGCGACGACCCGGCCGACGGATGTAACACCCGCGCCGAGGTCCTCATCTACGAAGCAGTCGACCCACCTGCGGTTGGCCCCGGCTGCCGTCTGAGCGGCGGGAGTTGGTTCTCGTACTACGACGCCACCGTCGTGACGTCGGCCTCCGGGCTCGACATCGACCATATGGTCCCCCTCGCCGAAGCCTGGGACAGCGGAGCATCGGCCTGGACCCCGCAGCGCCGGGAGGCGTACGCCAACGACCAGGGCGCCGAGACATCGTTGGTCGCCGTCACAGCACGGTCCAACCGGAGCAAGGCCGACCAGGACCCGGCTGAGTGGTTGCCGCCGGCCGCCGACGTGCACTGCCGGTACCTCGCCGAGTGGGTGGGCACCAAGCTCCGCTGGGGCCTGGCGGTCGACGAGGTCGAGCTGAACGCGTTGGAGAACGTCGCCGTGGGCTGCCCGGCTCAGACAGTGACGTACGACCCCGCCCTCTGAGCGGGCTACCAGCCTCGCCGCCTCGCGCGGCGGGGCTTCGTCCTGTGCCGCATGCGGGGCGCCCGTGGCGCTCATAGGCGTGGTCAGCGCCACCGAGAATCACAGCATCCAGTTCCACCAGTACCACCTGGAGGACCAGGGTTCTCTGGGGATCTGACCTGTCGGAGGCGTCCAGGGTCCATGTTTGTGCAGCTCAACGGCAGTGCTAGCGAGACTATCCATAGCAACTGGTGTGGTGCTATCGCTCGAAGCGGTGGTCTTGAGACTTCCCGCATCCGAGTTTCGGGTTTGCGTGATCGACGTGGTTCGCAGCGTGAGCCTGTTCCGGATCCCGCTAGTAGGGCTTGGTCATCTTCACTTGTGCATGCGTGTCTCATGCTCCATAGCGTCGTTGGAAATGGTGTGACACCTGAGGAGATGGCCTCGGTCCGGGAGGACTTGGAGGCGTTCGCGGCGGAGTTGTTCGACGGGTTCTTCCGTGCGGATCAGCGTCGGTGGGGGCAGGCGTATGTGCGCGGGCTGCTGTTGGACGGGCAGCGCAAGTCGGTGGAGCCGATGGCCGCCCGCTTGGGTGAGGACGGCAACCGGCAGGCGCTGGCGCACTTCATCACCTCCAGCCCGTGGGATCCCGCGCACGTGCGGGCCCGGCTGGCCTGGAGGATGCACGAGGCGATCGGTCCCGAGGCGTTGATCGTGGACGACACCGGCTTTTTGAAGGACGGGGATGCCTCGGCGTGTGTGTCGCGGCAGTACACCGGCACCGCGGGCAAGGTCACCAAATGCCAGGTGGGCGTCTCCCTGCACCTGGCCAATGACCGTGCCTCCGCGGCCGTCAACTGGCGGCTGTTCCTGCCCGCATCCTGGGATCCCGACTCGCCGGAGGCCGATGCAGACAAGATCGCCCGCCGTGGCCGCTGCGGTATTCCCGCCCAGGTGGGGCATGTGGAGAAGTGGCAGCCGGCCCTGGACATGATCGACGAGACCCGGTCGTGGGGCACCGACGTTCCCCTGGTCGTCGCGGACGCCGGATACGGCGATGCCGCCGCCTTCCGCCTGGGCCTGGAGGAACGCAAGCTGCCCTATGCAGTGGGCATTTCCTCCCGCCATACCGCCCAGCCCGCCGACGCCCAACCCGTCCAGCCCGCCTATGCGGGCACCGGCCGGCCACCCAAAATGCAGTACCCCGAGCCCGCGCAGACCATGAAAGACCTGGTCATCGCGGCCGGGAGGACGGCCGCGAGACCGGTGTCCTGGCGGGAAGGCTCCCGGCCGGGCAAGAGCCAAAGCGGCTTCAAGCGCATGTACTCACGGTTCGTCGCCCTGCGCATCCGCCCGGCCGGCCGCGGCATCCGCAAAGCAGGCGACGATCCTGAACTGCCCGAGCGGTGGCTGCTGGCGGAATGGCCCGCGACCGAGCCCGAGCCGGTCCAGTTCTGGCTCTCGAACCTGCCCTCCGGCATGCCACTGGCCACACTGGTGCGGCTGGCCAAGCTCCGCTGGCGCATCGAGCACGACTACCGCGAGATGAAACAGGCCCTGGGACTGGCCCACTTCGAAGGCCGCACCTTCAACGGATGGCACCACCACGTCACCCTCGTCTCCGCCGCCCACGCCTTCTGCACCCTGCAACGACTGGCACCAGACCCAAAAGACGCCGCGCAGGCCTGAGCCTCTACCAAGTGGTCCGCGAACTGCAGACCCTCCTCGCCACCTGGACCAGCGCCTGCCCCACCTGCCACCGCGACATACCCACACCACTACGAACCTGACCAAGCCCTACTAGGTTCGGCAGGCACAACTCGTCGAGCGAATCGGTGGAGAGATGACCGCAGAGAACGTGCAGGCTGGGCAGGACATCACCTTGGTGATCGGGTCCACAGAAGTGGATTCGATCCAGACGGTTGGCGAAGTCACCTTGGGCGACGAGGTCGCCAAGATCGGCGAGGGCAGCATGGTCGTGGACGCCTTGGGCGGTGTGACGTCGGATGTCGTCCAGCCCGGCCAGATCACGCTGGTTGTGGCGGAGGGACAGGGTCAGGTCCTCGCGAGCCAGCTCGGCGAAGAGTCGGCAGCGGACGGCGAAGCCGGCCAGGACATCACCCTCGCCATCAAGGACGCTGACGGAGCAGTCCGCCAGTTCACCCTCCGCAGCGCCTGGGCCAGTTCGTGGACTGCTTCGGACCTCAGTGCCGGCAGCTCTGGGTCGACAATCGAGACGGTCCTAATCGAATTTGACGACGTGGAGTTCGAATAGCTCGCCGCGCAAGCGACTGATGTCGATTGCTGTGTGGGTCCCAGGCGATTCGGTGCACGAGGTCTGGGTTCCCATCGGGCAGCCTGCGATTGGCGGCCGGTTCCTTTCAGGCAGATGGTCGTTGATCGGATTATGAAGACGATGAAGATCGTTGCCAGCATGACGCTGGCTGCCGCCGTAACCCTTGCCGTGGCTTCCCCTGCTCTTGCTGCCCCGGCGCCAGTCCCCAGCGGCCATCCGGCCGCGGTGGCTGACGGGAAGCTCGTCATCGACGTCGGCGTCGCTGCAGTCCGGCCTGCTGAGTTCATCAGATTCCAGGTCAAGCAGCTCATTGGGCCCGCGGAGGGCTAGTCGGCTCCTGCTGATAGGTAGACATTTCTGCAATGTGTTGGGTCCCCGGCGGCGGAGCCGCCGGGGACCACTGCTGTGACCTGTCACCCAGGTCTCGTTTAGCGTGAATCTTGCGGGGCGTGGTTCAACGCCCGGGTCAGTTCCCGGTTCGCGGCCCGCGCAGCATCCAGCTCCTCGGTCCGCTCTTCGAGCTCGCCCTGCTTGTCAGCGAGCTCCTGTTCGAGCACGTTGATGCGCCGCTGGAGCTGGTCGATGTCGGCAGACGCCCCGAGTCCGGACGCCTCCCAGACTCGCTCGCCGAGCTCGGTCGATAGACGCTTCTCGAGCTGCCGGACTCGTGCGGCCAGGCGTTTGTTGCGCTCCAGGGCGTTGGCGAGGTCGGTCTGGAGCGAGATCCTGCTGACGGCCGCCACTCTGCCTTCCTCAACCGGAGTGCTGGCAGCGACGTGGACGCGTTCGAGCAGGTCGCGGTGGCGATAGAGGAAGGTCCGGTCGACGCGAGCGGCTCTGGCGAGCCCGGAGACCGTGAGGTCGCCGCCCGTCTTCACGGCCGAGTCGAGGGCCTTGAGAACGCGCTCCCGGCGGCGGGCCGAGTCGGCCCGCCGCCCGTCGCTCATGTTGGTCATGCTGTTCGGCAGTCGCGGCCGGCGGACACGCCTGCCCGGTCCGTAGCGCAGGCGAAAGCCACCCGTGGCGAGAGCTCAGCCGACGTGCACGAGATGCCGAACAAGAAGGCCGCGGCCAAGAAACAGCCGGCCAAGAAGGCGGCGGCGAAGAAGTCCACGAAGAAGACGGCGAAGAAGACGGCGGCGCGTCGGCCGCGGAGCGCCTAGCCGCCGTCCCATCCGCCCGTCCTCCGAACGGCGGGTTGCCCGGGACGTGGTGGGCGCACCGGGTGCGCCCACCCCTGGTCTCAGTGCCGGGTTTCCCACCACAGGATCAGCAGGGTAACGGCGCCGCTGCCGAGCTTGTACGCCGCGCCCTGCAGGAACTCAGCTGGGACGTTCCGCCCCTCTCGTCCGATCCATTTCCGCAGGTGACGGATGGTTGTGGCGCGCCGGCTGTTCCGGCCTAGCAGGTGCCTTGGCGGCGGTTTGGCGTTACTCTCCTCCATACGGAGTTCCTCTCGTCAATGGGCGTGCTGGAACACCGCGCACGGAGCCCTCCCAACTCAGAGGCCTAGGAAACCTGTTGGGATCACGGGCTCCTTTTGCGTGTCGCCCTGATGGCTGTCCCGGAGCGTACTGCGGTGCTGTGCCGACTGTCTTTCGCGATGCCGTTGGTGGACCCCAGATCCTGGACTGGCGTCAGCCCAGGTCAGCGACAACGTGGATACGATCAGTTAGCGGCGGCTGAAGTCGTACAGAAGGTCGGCGAGGCGCCGATCGGGACGCTGGACGATGATGCAGGAGCCAGACTTCGCGGTGGCGAGGCGGTCGACCTCCATCTCCAGTCCCCCGGTTGGGGCGCTGGCGCGGCTGGAGCCAGTCCTGCGGACGTACGTCGCGACAGCTTCCAGCGTGGCCAGGAAGGCGCTGTCGGGGGCGTCGGAGTCGAGGACGTCGTCGGTGACCTCGTGCAGCCAGTGCCGCGCCTCCTTGGTCTCTCCGATGGAGAGGTGGTGCAGATGCAGGCAGTAGGCGGCGGCGCGGTGGCCAGCGCCAGCGGCGAGCTGCCACCAGAACTGGGCGCTCTCGCGGTGGTCGGTGAGGTAGAGCAGGCATGCGAAGACGAGGGCGCCGTCGACGTCCAACTGATCCTCGGTCACCGCGTCGGGTTCCTGGGCGAGGCGGTCGACGTGGTCGGCGGCGTCGGGCTTGTTGAGGATCCAGCGGCACACCACGGACAGCCGCTGCCCGGCCTGGGCGGCGCGGGCCATATCCGGGTCCGGTCGGGTCGCGGCGGCGGCCCTCTCGTGGGCGAGGCGGCGCAGAGCGGCGCCGACGTCGAAGCCGTCGTGCCGTGTGGTGGGGATGCGGGCGTCGGCCAGGAGCTCATCAATGGCGGTCACTGCCCCGCTCCTTTCCGGGTCTTGCTCGGGGCGGCAGGCAGGCCGAGCCGGATGCGCAGGCGTTCCTTGCCCTTGCGGCCGTGGTAGTCGACGGTGCGGGTGTCCAGGCCCATGTAGCGGGCGATCCGCTTGGTGGGGTAGCCGAGGAGATGGCGCAGGACGATTACCGTGAACTGGCGGGTGGGCAGTTCCAGAATCGCCTCGTACAGGCCGTTCGTGCTGCTGCTCATCTCCAGTTGGCTGCGGACCGCCTCGAGGTTCTTGGCTATGGGGCCGTTGATGAGGAACGCCGGCGGGCGCCCGTCTTCGTCCAGGCGGCGGGTGACACCGCGGTGCAGCACGGCGAGAGTCTGCTGTTCGAGGTCGCCCTGCTGCAGCAGTTCGTCCCAGCCGCCGAGGATCTCCAGGAACACGTGGTGAACAACGTCTTCCGCGGCCCGGCGGCTGCCGAGGTGGATCTCCGCGAAGTCGTGGAAGAACTCCTGGTGCCCCAGGTAGAAGGCCTCGAAGTCGAGGGGGAGATCGGGAGGGTCCTGGACGGGCTGGCCGTGGCCGCTGTCCTGGGGCGATACGTCAAGGTCGACGTCGCCGTTGCCCATACGTTCCTCCAGGGGATACGAGCACCGCCCTCTCCGTTGAGGCCGGTGGTGTCCGTGCGCGGGCCAACTCGCCCACACGAAAGCCCAGTTGCTTCGGGCTCTCAAGCACCACCCTGTCGTTTTTCGGGGCCCGAAACTCATGCGACCCTCGAAAATCGCGACTCTGCGATCTTCTCCATAAACGGAACGTAACTCCGGCATTGATTTGCCCGTTCGAATTCGGCGCGTGAGCTGCAACAACGGCCGCAAGGATGGAAGTTCGCCCTTCAAGGACTGTTCGGCCTCGTGGCACAGGTCACACAGGCCGGGTGCCGTGCGATTCCAGGCGCCCGTCACTGGACATCCGGCGTTCCGTGGCCACGTAGGCGCTCTGTCACACCGGTGAGCCGAAGCACTATAGGTGTCACATCGAGAGGTTGGCGCGTCACCTGTCACCAGCAGCGCGTGAAGCACAGTGGGTGTCACTGACCTCCAGCCGCTTGAGCTGCACAGTGACCTTGATGTCAGCCTGGCGCGCGCCCTCTGGCAGTCCTGGTGACGGCACATTGCCGGCCGCTTGGAGCATCAATTGGGCCATGAGCACCGACAGCTGTACCCCCGATCGTCGCGGCTGGGGGTACAGGCGTGTCCGTAGCGGGGCAGGCAATCGCCCCTGGTCAGCGTTCGTTCGGCCCGGCCTCAGGGTGGCTGCAGTTACCCCCTGACCTGGGCTTTTGCCCAGAAAGTGCACCAGAATGGACCCTGCCGGGCTCGGCTGAGGCGGCACTGAGTACGCCGGGGCCGCAGCGCTGTGCCCGCGTGCACGACAGAACCAGGTTGGCCGCAGAGGTGGCCTGGTCAACGGAAGAAGAGTCGTTCGGCCGGATGCTTGCCGGCAGGGCCGAACGACTCCGCTTCGGAACCGTTTCCCTGCTCAAGAGGATGGAGGCTCCTATGCCGGAGTCTAGGAGCACAGGCCCCGCATCTCACCCCGAGTGCTCACAGCGGCTTCGCGCAGATGCGGCCCGTCGCGTCCGCGTCGTCTTTGACAGCGCACTCCGCGGCGTTGGATACGCCGTCGGCACAACGGGGTTCACCGTGCTGTGGGTGTGGTGGCAGAGCCGTAACTGACCGGTACCGTCGATGCCGGGCTCTCGGCCACGATGGAAGCCTGGGCCGAGAGCCAACCCACGTCAAAATCTCAATGGGATGTGATCAACGTTGTCTCGCAACCGTTGAAGATCTCCCTCGGAACCAGCTGGAAGTGTCGCGCTCACACCCCTGGATCTTCTGCCCGGAGAGGTGTGGACAGGTGAGCCAGGTCTCGGCTAAGGGATCTTGAACAGGCGAGGGCCTTCCGGTTCGGTGTGGATTGCGACGTCTACACCAAACGAAAGGCCTCGTGCCCACCGTAATGCATCCCTGACCGAGACCGGCTGCCTGCACCTGTCCCTCTGCGTCGTCGAGGACGGCTGGCCGCTCCGGCGGGCCGCCAAGCTCGCTGTCGCCTGCAGGCTGGCGCTACGCGGTGGCCACCCGCTGGCGCGAACACTGGCCGCGGAGGCGGCTGAGGTCCACCAGCGGCGACGACACTCACTGAGCGCCGGCACGCGAAGGCGGCGGAGCTCGCGGCCCTGGGCCCGCAGCCCTTTGGTGACAACGAGCCTGCCTATGTGACAACTACCGTGCTTCGGCTCAACCGGACTCGCAGGTTGTTCGGGGCGTGAGCCCTCTACAGGTCGAACTCGAGGTGCTCGATGTCCGTGAAACGGACCTCCTCTAGGGAGCCGGCGCGGCGGCCGCCGTCCTGGAAGTACACCTCCTTGAGTGCTTCGGCGGCGATCTCTTGGAGGCGGGCGTCGCTGGCGCCGGCTTCCTGGGCGTCGAAGAGGCGGGCGGCGTACTGCGGGGGCAGGGCGACGGTCAGGTGCCGGATGCGGTCCTGGTCCGTCGACCCGATGGGCGCGGTGTAGCCCATGCGGGCGCGGGCGTCGATGACGATGCCGCCCGTGGACGCCGCCTTCTGGCGGGCTTTGGCCCGGATCTGCGGCTGCCACCGCTTCTTCACCTCGCGCTCTAGGCGGGCGGCAAGGTCGGCGCGCGGCTTCTTGGCCGTGCCCGCCACGTACCGCTCCACCTGTCGCTGCGACATGCCTAGCAGTTCGGCGACCGCCTTCGTGCCCTTGAGCTGCTTGACCAGGTACCGCATCTGCGGGCCCGCGGCCTTGGGCGCCGGGCGGGTGAACGCCTTCTGCACGGCGGCGTCCAGGCCGTCCCCGAACAAGCTCATCGCCCTCTCCTACTCGCCGTTGTCGACGTCGGTGACGGTGCCGTCCTTGATGTACCGGGCGAGGTTGAGCTCCGGGGCGTTGAACCGCTCGCGGACCTCCTCGCCCCACAGGACGCTCTGGGTGCCCTCGTGTTTGACCAGGCCCGGGTTGATGCCGAGCTTGAAGCCGCCGGGCAGGGGCTTGCCCTCCCGGTAGGGCAGGAAGTCCAGCGGGCTCGGTCCGTTGGCGGCGTAGACGACGCAGTCGGACATGATCGCGACCGGGTACTGCCCGGTGAAGGCGGCGTGCTTGATCAGCTTGCGGTGCAGGTTGATCCGGGTGCGGGAGATGACCGCCGCGCGGATGTCCGGACGCCACGTCGGGCGGGACAGGGCGCGCCACGGCTCGCCGGGCCGCCAGCTCTCGCCCCGGGGACGCTCGCGCAGTTTGCCCAGGCCGCCCTTCACCGTCGCCTTGACCGCTGAGACCACGATCGCCAGCTCCGGGTCGCGGCTCTTGTAGCCGTCCATCGCGGGGAGGAAGTCCTCCGGGGTGAGGTCGGCGTCGACGCCGAGGTCGGCCATCGTGGCGAGGTAGGCGTCCCGGAGCCGGTTGTACCAGCCGTCCAGATAGCGGCCGTTCTCCCGCCGCACCCACGCTTCGGTCGGGCGCACCTCGTAGCCGAGCTCCACTGCGTACGCCACGGTCGGTGTCGCGTACCAGGCCGGCCCCTCGGGGCGCTCACCCTTCGGCGTGAACGGGGAGGGCAGCAGGCTGCCGTCCAGCTCCACCCACTCCTTGCCGACCTTCACCTTCGACAGGTCGACGTGGGAGAGGTCCACCAGCCAGCTACCGGGCAACTTCGGGTCGAACACCGGGTTCATGACGTGCGTCGGTGCACCCAGGCCGACGTTCAAGCCGTTGGAGCCCGCCGCGAAGGCCATGTTCACGTCGATGCCGACCAGGTGGCGCAGGGTGCACTCGGCATCCGTCATCGGCCGCGCCCAGTCGTACGCCTCCTCGAACAGTTTCTCCGCCGGGCCGCGAACGTGGAACCGGGGCAGGTCCTTGAGCAGCGGGTGCCCGTCGGGTGCCTCGCACGGCGCGCAGTCCACCGGGTCCTTGCCCAGCGAGCCGGGGTTGTGCTCGGAGTGCCGCTTGCCGTCGGCGTCCGGCTCGGAGGCCCGGGTCGCCGGGTGCAGCGCGGTCATCAGCTCCAGGCCAGTCACGGCGGTGGAGCCACGCGGCGTCATCACCCGGGACGCGTACACGCCCAGAACGCGGGCGAGTTCGGCCGGCGCTAGCCGCCCGGCCGCGCCCCAGTGCCGGGTGTCCAGTGCGTTCCACGACGGGATGCACAGCTGCACGCAGGCCCGCTCCGAGCCCTGCGCGGGGCGGTAGATCCGCGCCCACGGCCCGAACCCGCGTTTCGTGAGCTGCCAATGCGAGCGGGTCAGTTGCTTGATGACCTTGTGGCCCTCCGGGATGCGCCCCGCGATCCGTTCCTCCTCTGTGAGCGTGGCCGGGAGGCCGTAGCGCTCCAGTGCGGCCTGGGTGAGCACGAGCAGCGGGTCAGCGTCCTTGCCGGGGCCGGAGAGTTTCGGCGCCCCGAGCTTCGACTCCTTGAGCGTCCAGTCCACCAGTGACGGAAGGGACTTGGCGGGCACGTCCAGGACCAGGCCGCCGACGCAGTACGCGAGGACCTGGCCGTCGTCGTCGACATCGACGACTGCCAGCGGGCCGTTCTCGAAGCGCGGGTCCACGGTGGCCGCCGTGGTGGTCTTCTTCGACGCCGCCTTCCTCGCGTCCGGGCGCCGCGATGTCGACGTCGGCCTGGTGGTGCTCGCCGCCGGTCGGGCGGCCGGCTTCGCAGCGGCCGGCGCCGACGGAGCCGGGACTGCCGGGGCAGGCTCGGCGGCGAACGTCTCCGGCACAGCGGGATCGCCGGGCGTCTCGTTGGCCGGGGCGGGGAAGCGTTCGGCCAACTTCTCCAGGAGCTTTGCGTAGGCGGCGCGCTGCGGCGGCCGCGGCTCGGTTCGGCCGGCCTCCCAGTTCCCGACCGCCTCACGGCGCGTGTCGAGAGCTTTCGCGACCTGGGCCTGGCTCAGCCCGGCAGCCTCGCGTAGACGCTTGCGCTCGGCAGGCGACGGCAGGTCGTCTTGGGCGACCTGTTCCAGCAACGCGTCCACGTTACTGAGCAGCTCGTTCTCAGTGGGCACAGGGCTCACCTCCACTAGACACCCTACACCAATCGCGCATTGGATCGCTCGTTTATTCGCACTCGGATCGCTCATGATGTTACGTTGATCGCGCCAGCGCGGGGCGGTAGAGCAGGAGGCGAAGTGCCAGGAGGAGATGGAGGCTCGGTCGTGCTCTCCGAGCAAGAGAGCTTCGACGTGCTGCACCGAGTGATCCTCCCGGTTGCGACTCAGGGCGCCGTCCCCCAGTCCCGGCCAGTCGTGGTCGTTGTCGCCGGGCAGCCAGGCGCCGGGAAGACGCGCATCGCCGCGACGACCTGCACATGGCGCAAGATCGGCTGACCCTGGCCGGAGCGACACTACGTGAAGCAGGAAGGGGGCCGGCCCGCAGGTCGGCTCCCTTCTCGTCTTCGTGGTCAGCCAGCCAAGGGCCGCCACCGGTCCTTCTGCGCGGCATCCAGCCTGCTGCGCCACACCAGGGCGTTACCGACCAGGCCGGGCTTGTCCCGCGTGGCCAGCGCCGGGGCCTCGAGCATGTCGGCAGCTTCCTCGAGGTAGGTGACCAGGGTGTCGAGTTGTTCGCCAAGCCCCGCGTGGTATCGGGTCCAGCGGCCCAGGTAGCCGGTTGCGGCATCCAGGAACAGCCCCGAGGCGCTGTCGGCCGCGCCATGCGCGATGACCGGAATCCAGGTCGGCTTCCACAGTGTGATCCGCTCGTCCTCGACGCGGTCCGCGTTGAGGACGTCCTCCTGGGCCTGGGAGCCCATCTGCAGCTGGTAGACCGAAGCCACCTCGTCCAAGGTCATCAGAGCCTCACTGCGCGGCAGGCACCCCCAGCCCCAGCCGTTAACCCCGTCGTCGCCCGCGGTCAGCGACCACAGAACACGCAGCTCGGCGGGTATCCGGATACCGAGGTCCTCCTCCAGGGCGGCGATGGCCGCAGGGCTCGCACCTGCGCGCAACGCAGCGTAGGAATCAGGGGCGTTGTGCTGCAGCCAGCTGGCGATCCGCCCCCAGGCATCAGCCACCTCCCGTACGGTGACCGCGTCGGTGGCAGGACCGGCAACCGCCGCCTGCTCCCAGTTCGCCTGCTCCTCGTCCCCTCCGTCCGCGGCGGGCTCAGCGGCCATAACCCGGTTCACGGACCGGATCTCGATCCGGTCCGGCTCACGGATGTAGCCGACGGCGAGGTCGGGACAGTCCTCGAACAGATCGCCGTCGACCGTCACGGTGAGGATGGGAGTCCCCGAGGGTCGGCCCATGTCCGGGTCATCCGCCAGCTGGCCGGCCAGGGCCCTCAGGGCGTAGGGCACTCCGGCCCCGAGCTGAGTGGCGACCTCTCGTACGTCCGCAGGTATCTCGACGTGCACAGCCTGCTGCTCCTCGTTGGTCGGATGGAGGACGGCCCTCACACAGTAGGACTCCGACGCCCAGCCACGGGCGCTCTGGGCCAACTGTCGTGCCCGCTGTAGGCACTGGCGACGGCGGCTCCGGAGCCCCCGCCCCCGGCTGGCTGACCGGCCGATCCGTTGGGACCTGATCGAGTAGCAGTACGACCAGATGGTCAAGTACGCCACCGCGCTCCGGCTCGGGACAGCGGAGGCCGAGCAGGTTCGGCGGCGCTGCACCCGCGGCGGCCCCGAGTACCCCACCTACCGGGCCCTCGAAGAACTCGGCCGCGCGGTTCGTACCGTCTTCGCCTGCGACTACCTCGCCAGCCCCGGTCTGTGCCGGGAGATCCATGGCGGGCTTTGGCTTGCGTTTTAACCTCTGCCTCGATCAGTTTTTTCCTGGTCGAGGCAGACAAGAGAGCTCGCACGGAGCTGAGCCGCCAGCTGCGCCAGCTCTCAATCTTCATGCGACACACCGAGGTCGTGGCGCATAGCGGTTCTCATAGTTCGGAGCATCTCCCAGACCTCGTACTGGGCCTGGGCCGCGGTCTCCATCGTTTCGCCTGGGTCGGGGGCACCGCGTTCGAGGCGCTTGACCTGGCCGTAGACCTTGTTCAGGGCTTGGTTGACGACACTCGCTCGCCTGAGTACTTCTTCGGGGGCGATCATCTGTGCTTCGGAGTATCGAGCGCGGTGCGCGTTCTTCGCCTCCTCGAGTGCGTCGCTGTCAGCCTCCCCCACACCGCGTTCCCTCATGACGTGCAGGTGACGGTTGAGAGCGGTGGTGAACTGCCGAGCATCCCGATTGAGTTCCACATAGCAGGTGCGTCGCATCGAACGGTTCTCCCGAACCTCCTCATGGTCTCGAACGAGCTTTATCTCCAGGCGCTTCGCTCGTTCGGAGCCGCGCTGGGTGAGTAACGCCCCTCCCAGGGTTCCTGCGACGCCTGCGACAGCGATGATCACTGAGCTGAGATCCACCCACGTACCCCGTGAAATTCTTCGGCCTCGTGCCCGCTGCACATGGCCCAGGCCGTCAAGTTTGCCGCTCCCCGGTGCGCCGGGGTTTGATGCCCATCTTGTGGTGGGCGGGGCGGCTGTATGCCGCGCCGGTGGCCAGGACTCTGCCCACGTCATGACGGGTGGCTGGGCGGCGGTTCTTCGAACCCGGCGGCCGGCCAGCCCCGGACGAGACGGTTTCGGTGCACTGGCCGGGGAGCCGGTCTTCGTGCACAGGTTCCTGAACCCCCTGCGGACCCGGGCGGGCGTGAGCCTGTTCGGCGGAGCCGGTTTCTCCCACGGCCGCCGGAGATCGGTGGCCAGTGGCCGCGCGAGCCGGAGCTGGGCATAGGCGGCGATCACCAGCCACGTCCACCGGTCGGCAGCCTCCGAGCTACGGAGACGGGGCTTGGTCCACCCAAGTGTCTGCTTGAACAGGCGGAACGTGTGCTCCAGGTCGAAGCGGCGGAGGAAGGACTGCCAGCAGCGGTCGACATCGGCCTTGGTGGCGGCAGTGCCCGACCACCACAGCCAGACCGGCTTGTTCACCCCGCCGCTGGGCAGCTTCCGCACGGTCAGGCGGATGACGGTGCCTTCGATGATGGGTAGCGGTCCGTCATAGTCGATCCAGGCCGCCCGGCGGGAGCAATGCTCAAGACCTGTGGATCAACCTTGGGTTGGGCGAGAAGGACGTACCTTCCCGATTGATCCTGTGATGGTCACCGAGTAGGCCCGCGTTCGCAGCGCGGGTCGGGAAGGCACGCCCGTGCTCAGCGTAGTCAATGCCGACGGCAGCACCCCGAACGGCTTTCTGATCGACGAGATTGTCCGTGAGGGGGCGAGGCGGATGCTCGCCGCCGCCCTGGAAGCCGAAGTCAACGCCTACTTAGCCGAGTTGGCTGATCAACGGGACGACCGAGGCCGTCGGCTGGTGGTGCGCAACGGCTACCACCAGCCCCGGTCGGTGACCACGGCTGCCGGGTCGGTGGAGGTGAAGGCCCCGCGGGTGAACGACCGCCGCATCGACGAGACCACCGGGGAGCGCAAGCGGTTCTCCTCGGCGATCCTGCCGCCGTGGTGCCGCAAGTCCCCGAAGATCAGCGAGGTGCTGCCGCTGCTCTACCTGCACGGACTGTCCTCCGGCGACTTCGTGCCCGCGCTGGAGCAGTTCCTGGGCAGCTCGGCCGGTCTCTCGCCGGCCACCGTCACCCGCCTCACCACCCAGTGGCAGGCCGACCACAAGGCATTCGGCGAGCGCGACCTGGCCGGCTCCGACTACGTCTACGTCTGGGCCGACGGCATCCACCTGCGCATCCGCCTGGCCGAGGCGAAGTCCTGCGTCCTGGTGGTGATGGGCGTGCGCGCGGACGGCACCAAGGAACTGATCGCGATGGCCGATGGCTACCGCGAATCCGCCGAGTCTTGGGCTGACCTGCTTCGCGACTGCGCCCGGCGCGGCATGCGCGCCCCCGTCCTGGCCGTCGGCGACGGAGCACTCGGGTTCTGGAAGGCCCTTGCGGAGGTGTTCCCCGAAGCCCGCCATCAGAGGTGCTGGGTTCACAAAACGGCCAACGTCGTCAACGCCCTGCCGACCTCGGCACAGCCCGGAGCCCGCAAGGCCCTGCAGGAGATCTACAACGCCGAGGACCGCGAGCACGCGCTCAAGGCGGTGGCCACGTTCGGGAAGACCTACGGCACGAAGTGGCCCAAGGCCGTCAAGAAAATCACCGACGACGTCGGCGAGCTGCTGGCGTTCTACGACTTCCCCGCCGAGCACTGGATCCACCTGCGCACGACGAATCCGATCGAGTCGACCTTTGCCACCGTCCGCCTGCGGACGAAGGTGACCAAAGGCGCCGGCAGCGCGGCCGCCGCGCTCGCCATGGTTTTCAAGCTCGTCGAGTCTGCCCAGCAGCGGTGGCGAGCCGTGAACGCACCCCACCTCGTCGCCCTCGTCCGCGCCGGCGCCCGCTTCGAACGCGGTCACCTCGTCGAACGTCCCGAGGGGCAAGCGGCTTGAACGTCCTCAACCCGCATGCATGTCAAGGGACCTACTCCGGGGCTGTCGCACGGGCCCAGTACTCGCGGACCACCGCCAGGTTGCCTTCGAAGACCTCATCGCCGCGACGGCTGGTGAAGATCCCCGGGATCGCAAGCGATCGTCCTCGCGCCCGATACACGCGCACCTCCCACCAGGCCCCGCCGCGTGTCTGGTGGCTGCGCGGCTCAATGCCGGTGATCTCACTCCACGGGATCGCTCGGCGACTGACGAGTGTGGAGAATTGGATCCGATCAGGCGCGAGGAGCGTTCGGCCATATCCGCGGTTGATCATATAGAAGAGCGAAGCCAGCCAAAGGACGCCGACGACGCCGCCCCACCACCAGCGGCCCGTCGTGGCTGTCGCCTCCGTCGCCACTGCCATGCCCGCGAACAGCAGCGTCAAGACCCCGGTCCACCACCAGTTCCTACGCCGGGCAGCAATGTCGAGACCGATCCATATCTCCGGCACGCGCTGATGCTACAGACAACCAGGATGAGACCCCATCCACAGTTCTTGACAATTCCTCTCGAGGCACTCTCTCGACCGCTGAGCCAGACACGCCGATCGGTACGCAAACTTCACACTCAGGCGATCCAAGACCGATCGACCGGGCGGCATGCGGCAACAGACACCAGTGGTCAGGACGTTTTTGAGTCGGCATGGACAAGGCTGGATGGCTTCGACAAAGGTGAGCCGGCCCCCACATCAGCGTGGGTTCTAGAGGCGGGGCCGCCGTCGCCCCCGGGCCGTCGCCCGCTCGCCCGGCTGCTCGACGCCCCGCATGGTGGGGTGTTGCTTCGCCGGGCGGGCCCGGCCGGTTCCAGGAGGCCTGAGTGGTCGGCGAGGGCGTCGACGAGCGCGACCAGGACGCGCTCTGGGCGACGGTGGCGCCCAGGCAGGCGTGTGTTCCCCAGCCGTATCCGAGATGCTGGTTCGGCGAGTGGTCCAGCACCAGGCGGTCTGGGTGCTCGTCGCCGAACTCGTCGCACTGGCCCCGCTCATCGACAAAGCGAGGTCGAACGGGGCCGTGGAAACGTCCCCGTTCAGTACCACCAGTTCGACATCAGCGACGAGGACGGGCCGACCGGCCTCGACCTGGACCGCGGGCACAACGGACTCCTGCGGGCCGCCGACGGCGTCACCATCATCATGACCGGCATCCATACCGGCGACGTCGACGTCACGGTCACTCTTCACGACATCGAGCCCGCACCCGACGACGGTGGTTGGCAGGAGATCATGGAGATCTCCACGCACTCCGCCTCGAGCGAGCTCATGGTCCGCGGCATGATGGACGACCTAGACGAAGAACTCCCCGTCCTGTCGTTCGACGGTCCCGGCGACTACCGGCTTCGCGTTCACGCCCGCGGCCGGGACACGGCCGTCGACCTGGCCCCCGACGAGGTCACCGAGTGGTACCTCATCCAGGCCTGGCCGGCCCCCGCCGCAGAAGTGACCGTTCTCCGCCAGACCGACGGCTACGGGGCGTCAGTGCACGCACTAATCACCACCGGTGGCCTATCTGCCCACCCACCGCGTGCTGGTGGGACTGGCCTCGGGACGCAGCGACCCTGATGCCCTTCACTCCTCTGACAGCCAGAGGTTCCTGCGTGTGCGCAGGGTTTCGGCATGCTCGGGTCCCAGAGTGCGTTCTTGTGCAGCCAGGATGTTGGCGCGGCCGCAGCACTCACCCTCTACCGCGACGCCCTGGCGGCGCAGGCCGTGTCGTGGACTGCGCTGGCGATGTTGCCGGTCCAGAGGGGAACCAGCCGTGGTCGCCGTCACGGTTGGTCGGTGTCAGTGGCGAGCTGCCAGATGATCCGGGCGCGGGGCAGCATTGACAGCGGCAAGCAATCCGCTGGGAGGATCAGCGTGTTGGGGTGGTCGGGTCTCAGGGTGCGTTCTTGTGCGGTCAGGATGTCGCGGTAGAGGGTGCGTGCTGCGGCCGCGCCCCTCACCGAACTTCCCCAATCCGTTGAGAACGGGAAGGTGCGGGCGGCGAGCTGATCGATCTCGCTGGCGCGCTCCCGCATCTGGTGGGCATGGGTGTCGGTGCGGACGGTCCGCCAGCCGGCGACGCCTGGCGGCCCTTGCAGGGCGCTCGGATGGTGCTCATGACCGGCCAACAGCGCTCACAGAAGCGCTGCTCTTGCCGGCCAAGGGAAAGCCGATTCGGCCGAGCCGGGTCGGTGCCGTACAGTTCACCAGGCCAACGCGGGGTGGAGCAGCTCGGTAGCTCGCTGGGCTCATAACCCAGAGGTCGCAGGTTCAGATCCTGTCCCCGCTACTCAAACGTGAAGGCCCGGTGGAAACCGGGCCTTCACTGCGTCTGTGCCCCGCTCGCATCTGGTCAGCGGAACTGACTCAGCTCCCGGGGATCGCGAATTCCACCCAGAGCGGGTAGTGGTCGGAGATGTGCCAGGACAGGTCGTTGCGTGTCTGCTCGCCGAGCAGCGCGCCGACGAAGTCGACCTGGCCGCCGGTGACGGCCTCCAGGCGCAGGACGGGACGCTGCTTTTGCCCCTGGGTGAACCAGGCGATCTGGTCGTAGAAGTGCTCGGCGCCCGGCTTGTCGAAGATGGTGCGCGGCAGCCCTTCCAAGTGAGGGGCGGGCGTCAGTCCGGTGGAGGTGAAGGCCTCGAACAGCGGGTCGCCGACGCGGTCGATGTTGAAGTCGCCCAGCGCGATGAGGTTGTGGTCCCAGTCGAACTCCCGCTCCGCCCATCCGGCGAGCCACTTGGCGATGGCCTTCAGCTCCGGCACTCGTTCGGCCGCGTTCTTGCCGTAGTTGACGTGCAGGGTGACGAGCGTGAACGTCTGGCCTGACGAGAGGAAGCTGACCGCGTAGGGGGTGCGGGCGAACTGCCGGTCCAGGGCGCTCGCGCTGACCCCTGCGTCCTGCTCGATCGGTACCACCAGCTCGCAAGCCAACCCGGAGGGCTTGACCCGGCGGGTGTCGAACAGGAACGCCAGCCGCTCGTTGTTGCCTGCCTTGCCGAGGGTCACGTCGGTGAGGATGAACGCCCAGTCCTCGCCGAGGACTTTGAGCAGATGGCGCAGGGCGCGCAGATTGCCGCGCGCTTCCTGGACCGCGACCACGTCGAAGCGGCGGATCACCGCGGCGATGGCGTGGATGTCGGCGAAGTTCCGCTTCGGTGACACGCCCTCGCTGGTATTCCACTCCTTGGTCAGGTCGCCGAAGGCGCGCAGGTTCCACGTCGCGACCAGCAGGTTGGAGCCCGGCGCCTTCGCCGGGATCGTGTCATTGAGTACCGCCTCCCACCGCGTCGTGCGTGCGGCGACGGTCTGGGGCGGGGCCAGGATGTCGGCTTCGGGCACGCGATCCTCCTCGACACGGGAGCAGTCCCTCCCGAGCCTGCAAGATCACCACCACAGGGGCAAGGCCCATTCCGGTGACAACGAGATACACGGCACGCCGGCGCGCCCGGAAAGGAGCGCCGGGAAGGGGTGCTTGTGTGGCGTGGCAGCCGCCTTGATGGAGGTCGATCAGATGCGATTGCTACGACGATCACCGCTGGGCGTGGCCGACACCAGCGTGGGCCGCATCACCGCGAGGCATTCCGGCGACGTGCAGGCGCCTGGCGGGAGGGGACCACTCGGCGTCAGCTGGGGACGGGCCAGGCGCGCAGCACAGCAGCGATCTTGCCGCTGGTGCAGGCGGGGTCGCGCAGCAGGTCCCGGAGGGCGAGCGCGTCATCGCGGGTGGGTTTGACCGGGATCCCGGAAGCCTCCAGGTACATCACGCCGGTCGCTGCGGCGACGGCCATGTTGGAGCGCTCCAGCCAGCGGCAGCGGCCGAGGACGTGCACGAGGGCCGCGGCTCGCGCGTAGGGACCGTCGTAGACCGGTGTGTCCAGGAGCTCGGCCTTGTGGCCGGCGACAGCAGCTACCGGCACGCCGTAGTCGTCGGGCGCGGGGTCTCCGGCGCCCGCCAGCTCGGCGACCTGGAGGATCCAGGGGACATCGATGTGCAGGTCCATCAGGCGGCGTGCGCTCCCGGTGCCCGGAGGTCGGCGTCCTCGGCTTCGTCGAAGAGCTGCTGGTGCTCATCGAGGAAACGGCGGGCGGCGTCCAGGCCGCGCTGACGCAGGCCTTCGGCGTCGTCGCGGACAAGACGGGCGATGTAGTCGCCGAGGTCCAGGCCGCGGTCCTTAGCCCGGGCCTGGGCGAGTTTCTTGACTTCGGGGTCGACGCGGACGCCGAGCTGAGTCTTCGCCATGTACGAATGGTAACAGCTGTTACCACCTGGTGGGAACGCGCCGACATCCTCAGTCAGGCCAGCCTGTGCCCGGCTACCTTCTCGGCCGAGCACAGTGACCTCGACGTGCAGGGCGAGGCCGCGCAGACTCCGCGCGTTGGAGACCGAAACTGTCATCGAAGCCGAACTCGGCCCGAGTCACCGGCACGGTGTGTGCGGTGACTTAGGGCAGGGGTGCGGTGGCCTGTCGATCCGGACGGTGGATGGGAGGCCGGTCATCGGAGTGCCTCATTGCAGCCTCAGTCATAGCGAACTCGGTTCTTCCTGCGCTGTGACACGAGACGAGTAGCCCATAGGCGCACGCGGAGAGCGTGCGCTGTGCGCAAGGAGCCGGGCCAGCGTGGCTTCCAGGTCCAGCCCAAGCGATAGCGAGTCATCGATCTCGACGACGTCGCCGAAGCCGCTGTCCGCCAGCCGCCTGGCAGGAGCAATTGTCCTGCGCACTCCCGGCGACGATCTCCTCCCCCAGCGCCACCGGGACACCGACTGGATCCGGGTGCTGCATGCGGCCGGCTTCACCGGCGTGCGACGACGACCCCGCCTGTCGGCGCGCAGCACGACCTCACCATCCTGATGCGCGCCTCGGAGGCCGGACTCACCGATCACCAGGTCCTACGAGTCTGCGGTGACGTCGCCGTCACGATCACACCTTGGTGTGCGGTGGTCGTTGTTGTTGCTGGGTGGGTGTGTGTGTTGGTGGTGGAGTGTGGCGTTCCGTATGTGTGGGGTTACGTGGTGTGTTCAAGATCACCGGGTTGGGGGGTGGGGTGGCTGTCCGTGTTGGGCGTTTGGTGATCTTGGTGATCTTGTGTCCTTGGCTACTTTGCGATTCGTTCACTGTTCTTTTACAGGTGGCAGACAGGGATGGATTCGTGAGACCTGAGGAAGTGTTGCCTTCTCCGGATGAGAGGGGGCGGGTCTGGCATGAGAAGAGCCGGAGTATCCGGTGGATCTCGGCCAGTCTTGCCGTTTTGATGTCGGTGTCGTTGATGGAGGGTGCGGTTGCGGCCGCTGTTCCGTCGCAGGCTCCGGTGAAGAAGGGGAAGGCGAAGGGGGTTTCGGCGGCGGCGGACATCGCGTCGGCGAAGGTTGCGGCGCGTTTGTCGGGGCGGCGGGTGGAGGCGCTCAGTGAGCGCACCGAGACGTCGACGACGTGGGTGAACAAGGACGGCAGTCTGACGACGGAGCTGTCCGCGGGGCCGGTGCGTTTTGAGCGTGACGGCGCGTGGGTGGATGTCGATGTTGATCTGCAGGAGATGGCCGACGGTGGTGTCGAGCCGGTCGCGCATCCGGAGCGGCTGAGGCTGGCGGGTCGTACGGGTACGCCGGCGAGGTCGCTGGCGGCGGCGCGTCAGTCGAAGCCGGTGGACCTGGTGACGCTGGGCGAGGGTGATCAGCAGATCCGGCTGCAGTGGAAGGGCGGTCTGCCCGAGCCGAGGCTGGACGGCACGCGCGCGGAGTATGTCAACGCGGTGCCGGGTGCCGACGTCGTGGTCGAGGCGACCCGCACCGGTTTCGAGCAGTTCGTGGAGATCAAGAAGCGTCCCGCGGCGGACGGTTACTCCTACACGATGCCGCTGCAGGCCAAGGGCCTGAAGGTGAAGCAGCTGGCGGACGGCGGTGTGCTGTTCACGGACCGCAAGAACCGCAAACAGGCTGTCATGCCCGCGCCAGTGATGTGGGATGCGACCGTCGATGAGCGGTCGGGGGAGCACACGCGCCGGGTGCCGGTGGCGATGAAGGTCGTCAAGAAGGGTTCCGGGGTCGATCTGGTGGTCACGCCGGACGCGAAGTTCCTCGCGGACCCGAAGACCAAGTTCCCCGTCACGGTGGACCCTTCGACGTCGGCGCTGAGCAACGTCTTCGACACCTACGTGCAGCAGGGCGAGACGGTCGACCTGTCCACCGACACCGAGCTGGACTGGGGCAACCCGGGCACCACCAACGGTGACGGCACGCCGCGCACGGCGCAGTCGTTTATCTCGTGGAATTCCACGCCGCTGCAGGACGCGCTGGTCTCCAGCGCGAAGCTGAGCCTGTGGAACTTCCACTCGGGCAACTCCGACTGCAAGGTGTATCCGTGGGAGGTGTGGGCCTCCGGCGCAGCGTCCACCTCCAGCCGTTGGACCAACCGTCCGACGATGACGGCGAAGAAGGCGAGCTCCACCGAGACCCGCGGCAACGCCGCCTGCTCCACCCAGCCGGACGGCTGGATCAACGCCGACGTCACCACGCTGGTGCAGGAGTGGGCGTCGGCGAAGGCCACGCGCGGCCACATGGGTCTGCGAGCCGCGAGCGAGTCGGTGGCGGCGCAGTGGAAGCGGGTCAACTCCGCGAACGCGGCGTCCAATCCGCCGAAGCTGGTGGTGAACTACAACTTCCGGCCCAAGACGGGAACCAAGCAGGAGGCCGGCCCGCCGTTCTTCTCCTACAGCGGCTCCTACTTGGTGAACACGGCCACGCCGACGCTGCGCGACACGTTCGTCGACGCTGACGGTGACAAGGTCAACGGCACCTTCCAGATCTTCGACAACGCCACCAATACGCAGGTCGGCGATGTCATCGTGTCCAAGTACGTGCCCTCCGGGTCGGCGGCTTCGGTGACCGTGCCGTCCGGGGTGCTGGCCCATGGCAAGACCTACAAGTTCCGCACCAGCCCCTACGACGGGACGCACTACAACAACGGCTGGTCGGCGTGGAAGACGTTCACGGTCGACACCGCCGCCCCGTCCGCCCCGTCGGCGATCACGTCGACGGACTACCCGAGCGGGCAGTGGGTCAAGGGCGCCGGGCAGGCAGGCACGTTCACCGTCACGCCGCCGACGGCCGATCACAACTGGCTGGAGTGGTCGCTGGACGGCGTGACCTGGACCAAGGTCGCCACCGGCGGCGCTTCGACGGCCAAGAACATCAGCGTCACCCCGCCGAAGAACGGCACCCACACGCTGCAGGTCCGCTCGGTGGACAAGGCCGACAACAAGTCCGAGGCAAGGGAGTACACCTTCCATGCCGGCCCGGGCGGGTTCCTCCAGCCGTCCGAGGGCGAGCGCACCGCGCGCCGGCTGCCGCTGGTGGCCGAGGCCGAGGCGGGCAAGTACGACAAGGTGTCGTTCTCCTGGCGCCGTTCGGAGGCCGACGCCTGGGTGGCCATCCCAGCCGGTGACGTCACCTCGGGCGGGACCGCTCTGACCGCCTGGCCGGTGCCGCTGGCCGGGGGCAAGAACGCGCCACTGGTATGGAACACCACCAGCACCGTCTCCCCCGACGGAACCATCCAGATCAAGGCCGACTTCACCGGCCCGAACTCGGCGTCCTCGAGCACGGCTGCGCTGACCGTAGTCGTGGACCGCAACGCCGACGGCGCCGCAGCCACCGAGACCGGTCCTGGTTCGCTGAACCTGCTCACCGGTGACTACACCCTGTCGGAGACTGACGCGTCGTTCTTCGACATGTCGGTGACCCGCACGGCGTCCTCCCGCACTCCCGACCAGGGCGCCAAGCAGGAGGGCCAATCGGCCATCTTCGGCAAGGAGTGGGTGGCCGGCACCGCAGCGGAGATGACCGAGTCCGACTACACCCACGTGCGGAAGGTCTCCAGCACCGCGGTGGCGGTGGTGACCGCAGAGGGTGACGCTCTCCACTTCACCGCCAACGCCGCCAAGACCGGCTGGATACCCGAGCCCGGTGCCGAGGACCTGGTCCTGAAGGGCAGCGTGAGCTCGACCTTCACTCTGTCCGACACCGAGGGCACGGTGACCACGTTCACCAAGCCCGCCGCAGAGGCCACGACCTGGCAGGTGTCCAGCACCCTGCTGGACGGGCTGTCGAACTCCACCACCAAGGTGATCTCCGAGACGGTCACGGTGGACGGCACCACGCTGGCCCGCCCCAAGCGGATCATCGCGCCCACGTCGGCCGCCACCGCGGCGACCTGCGAGAGCACCCCATCGGCCAAGGGCTGCCGAGTGCTGGAGTTCGTCTACGCGACGTCCACCACGGCCACCGGCACCGAAAGTGATGCCCAGTTCGGCGACTTCACCGGCCAGGTCAAGCAGCTCAGACTGTGGGCCACCCAGCCGGGCGCGACCCAGGCCACCGCGACTGCCGTTACCTCCTACCGCTACGACTCGCTGGGCCGGCTCCGCCAGTCCTGGGACCCGCGGATCGGGCAGCAGGCAGAGACCCAGTACGCCTACCACGAGGGCCGCATCACCTGGATGGAGCCACCCGGCGAACTGCCCTACACCTTCACCTACGGCAACGCCGGCAGCGGCACCGCCCCCGGTGACGGCATGCTCCTGAAGGTCTCCCGCCCCGCGCTCAAGCAGGGCACCGCCGGCACGGTGGAGGGTGAGGCGGTCACCAGCATCGTCTACGGCGTTGCGCTGACCGGGACCAAGGCCCCCCACCAGATGGGCACTACGGACGCGGCCGCCTGGGGCCAGCTCGACACGGCCAGCGACGCCACCGCCGTTTTCCCGGCCGACCTGCTTCCTGCCTCCCACGACGGAGCAAACCTGACGTCCGGCAGCTACAGCCGGGCGACCGTCCACTACCTCAACGCCTCCGGCCGCCAGGTCAACACCGCAGCGCCGGGCAAGTCCATCACCACCACCGAGTACGACCGGTTCGGCAATCCGGTCCGTGAACTGACCGCCGGCAACCGCGAACTCGCGCTCGGCGCCACGGACGCGCACAAGGACACCCTGACCGACCTGGGCATCATCTCCCGGCCGGCTTCCGAGCGGGCCCACCTGCTGTCGACCACCTCGCTCTACGACGACAACGGAACCCGTGAACTCGAGGAGTTCGGGCCGCTGCACCGCGTCGATCTCGGCGAGGCCCTCAAGGACGGCACCACCGAGCTGGTCGAGGCCGGCACCTCCGTGCCCGCCCGCACCTGGACGGTCAAGGAGTACGACAGCGGCCGTCCCACCGACGGCACCGCCACCGTCAAGGACCAGGTGACCCTGGAGATCACCGGCGCCCGGGTTCGCGACTACTACTCGGTCATGGGTGAAAAGCGGGTCACCGAAACCCAGTACGACTGGGTCAAGGGCATGCCCACCCTCACCATCCAGGACGCCGGCGGCCTGAACCTGACCACCTCGACCGGCTACGACACCCAGGGCCGGGTCACCTCGCAGTCGCTGCCCGGCTCCACGGGCAACGACGCTGCGACCCGTATCACCGAGTACTGGACAGCCGACGGCACCGGATCGTGCAAGGGCCGCCCCGAGTGGGCCGACCAGATCTGCTGGACCGGACCGGCCGGCGCCATCACCGGCGGCGGCACCCACCCGGCCAACCTGCCCGACACCACCACCGAATACGACTACTACGGGCAGCCCACCACGGTCACCGACACCGCCAACGGCCAGACCCGCACCGCCACCACCACCTACGACGACGCCGGACGCCCGGAGACCACCAGAGTCACCGGCACCCTCGGCCAGCCCGTCCCGGAGACGACGACCGAATACGACCCGGTCACCGGCAAGGTCACCAAGGTCACCTCCCCCAGCGGCGGGACCATCACCAAGACCTACGACAAGCTCGGCCGGAACATCTCCTACACCGACGCCGACGCAGGAAAGACCACCACCGAGTACGACAAGCTCGACCGTCCGGTCAAAACCAGCGACACCGTCCCCTCGACGGTGACCTACACCTACGACCACACGGCCGAACCCCGCGGACTGGTGACCAAGACCAGCGACTCCGTCGCCGGTGACTTCGCTGCCACCTACGACGCCGACGGATCCCTCACCACCGAAAAACTCCCCGGCGGCTACACCCTGAACGTCACCGAGGACCCCACCGGCGCCACCACCACACGCGCCTACACCCGCGACAGCGACAACATCAGCGTCTACACCGACACTGTCACCGAGAACACCCACGGTCAGGCCACCAGCCACCAGGGCTGGTCCGCGCAGAAGTACACCTACGACAAGGCCGGACGCCTCACCGGCGTCGACGACACCGTCGGTGAAGTCTGCACACGCCGCGCCTACACCTTCGACAAGCGCTCCAACCGCTCCGCCCTGGCCACAACCACCGCGGCATCCGCCAGCGCCTGCACCTCCACCGGCGCCACGACCACCAGCTACACCTACGACAGCGCCGACCGTCTCGTGAACTCCGGCTACACCTACGACGCGTTCGGCCGCACCACCGCC
Source organism: Streptomyces sp. NBC_00299 (assembly GCF_036173045.1). Lineage (GTDB taxonomy): Bacteria > Actinomycetota > Actinomycetes > Streptomycetales > Streptomycetaceae > Streptomyces > Streptomyces machairae. The sequence goes on along the minus strand of NZ_CP108040.1, from coordinate 143,039 downwards.
CTGCCCGGCAGCACCATCAGCTACTACACCAACGACCTCGCCTACCAGCAGACCTCGAGCGGCAAGCGCCAGACCTGGCAGCTCGACGCCGCCCTGCGCTTCCGCTCCTGGAAGGTCGAAACCGGCAGCGGCACCACCTGGACACAGACCGCGTCCAAGACCAACCACTACGACGGCGACGGCGACAACCCCCGCTGGATCACCGAGGACACCACCACCGGAGCCGTGACCCGCAACATCGAGTCCACCTCCGGCGACCTCGCCGCCACCACCAGCAAGACCGGAGACACGGTCCTGCAGCTCACCACCGTCCACGGCGATGTCGCCCTCCAGCTCCCGCTGGACACCACCAAGGCACCCACCGCCCTGGACAACGACGAATACGGCAACAACCGACCCGGACAGGAAGCCACCCGCTACAACTGGCTCGGAGCCAAGCAGCGCTCCACCGAGACCCTCACCGGCCTCACCCTCATGGGCGCCCGCCTCTACAACCCCACCACCGGACGCTTCCTCTCCCTTGACCCCGTCTACGGCGGAGGCGCCAACCCCTACGGCTACCCCGCAGACCCCATCAACCAGTACGACCTAGACGGCAAAAGGTGGTACAACCCGGTCAGCTGGGTCAGGAAGTGGCGCAAGCATCGCAGGAAGCACGCCAGCGCCGACATGCTGCACTCCACGGTGATGTTCGCTTCGTACGTCACACCCGCGGGCTGGGGACGACGAGCTTTCAACGTGCGCAAGTGCCGGAGCTGGCGCGGCTTTGCCGGCTGTGCATGGCGAACGACCGTCGTTGCGACTGCCGCGGACGCCGCCTGGTACGGCAGGAACACCTGGCGCCACGCAAAGAGGTTCGCATGGAACGGTATGGCACACGTCTACAACCGTGCGACTCCTCGGTGGTATCCGAAGTACAGAATACGGCCGTGGAGGGGGAGGTTCTGAGTAGCTCGTTCCAGTAGTCAAAAGCACATCTGGCAGTTCCCGCTGCATCTCACGAATCCATACACCGGCTAACTGCCAGAAGCTGCATGCATGCAAGTAAGCCAGTGGCCCCATCACCATGGTGATGGGGCCACTGGCTTATCAGCGTCTACCGCTACGAAGATGACATGGCGGCTGTGAGCCGCTCAGATTTTCTCCGCAGACTTTACCCACAAAGAGTCGAACTTCTCGGGCGACATCTCCCCAGAGACTCTGCCAGGCGCTCCTTCGACAGCGGCCGGGTCCGCGTACTCCCACACGGGGCCAGCCTGGCGCACAAGGCAGCGCAGCGGGGAGTTGGCGAAGACTTCAACGCAAGCGTTGGAACCACCGACACGCGCTTCCCTGATTTCCAGACCTTCCACACGGAAGTTGTCCGGGACAGCCTGGAGCAAGAGCAGCCTCATAGCCGAAACGACGAGTCGAAATCGCTGCCCCACCGCATCGTGGCACTTGTATTCCTGATGGAAGTCGTTCACGAACTCGACATCCTGCGCCAGGAATTCGACCGAGTCGTATTGATATTCCGCTCCGTCATCATCGATGTAGGTGAGCGGAGGATTGAACTGCATGAGTTTCCTTCACGTATGCCGGTGCCCTGGCGCTTCCGCCAGGGCACCGAATCGTATGGATGTTGGGGGTCGGGGAAGACGACCGACTACTCGTGGCCGAACTCCGCCGTTACGGTCAGAACCGCTTCCACCAGGGCAGCTTCTTGCCCTTGTTGTTGTAGGCAGGGTCCCACGGACGGTGGCGCTTCATTCCCGGTGCCCTGTGGTAATGAGGGAACCAGGAGTACCACTTGCGCTTGCCGTGCTTGTCCTTCACAGGGTGGATGTCAACGCGGAACGTCTGCTTCTTCTTCCAGAAGAAGGAGCAGCCTCCTCCCCCGTTTGCGTACGGCCACCTGCACTTGATCCGCGAGTTCTTCGCAACGTAGCGGAACTTGTTGTAGCCCTTTTTGACGTAGCCCCAGCCTCGCTTGACCCAGCGCCACCTTTTGCCGTCGAGGTCGTACTGGTTGATGGGGTCTGCGGGGTAGCCGTAGGGGTTGGCGCCTCCGCCGTAGACGGGGTCAAGGGAGAGGAAGCGTCCGGTGGTGGGGTTGTAGAGGCGGGCGCCCATGAGGGTGAGGCCGGTGAGGGTCTCGGTGGAGCGCTGCTTGGCTCCGAGCCAGTTGTAGCGGGTGGCTTCCTGTCCGGGTCGGTTGTTGCCGTATTCGTCGTTGTCCAGGGCGGTGGGTGCCTTGGTGGTGTCCAGCGGGAGCTGGAGGGCGACATCGCCGTGGACGGTGGTGAGCTGCAGGACCGTGTCTCCGGTCTTGCTGGTGGTGGCGGCGAGGTCGCCGGAGGTGGACTCGATGTTGCGGGTCACGGCTCCGGTGGTGGTGTCCTCGGTGATCCAGCGGGGGTTGTCGCCGTCGCCGTCGTAGTGGTTGGTCTTGGACGCGGTCTGTGTCCAGGTGGTGCCGCTGCCGGTTTCGACCTTCCAGGAGCGGAAGCGCAGGGCGGCGTCGAGCTGCCAGGTCTGGCGCTTGCCGCTCGAGGTCTGCTGGTAGGCGAGGTCGTTGGTGTAGTAGCTGATGGTGCTGCCGGGCAGGGCGGTGGTGCGGCCGAACGCGTCGTAGGTGTAGCCGGAGTTCACGAGACGGTCGGCGCTGTCGTAGGTGTAGCTGGTGGTCGTGGCGCCGGTGGAGGTGCAGGCGCTGGCGGATGCCGCGGTGGTTGTGGCCAGGGCGGAGCGGTTGGAGCGCTTGTCGAAGGTGTAGGCGCGGCGTGTGCAGACTTCACCGACGGTGTCGTCGACGCCGGTGAGGCGTCCGGCCTTGTCGTAGGTGTACTTCTGCGCGGACCAGCCCTGGTGGCTGGTGGCCTGACCGTGGGTGTTCTCGGTGACAGTGTCGGTGTAGACGCTGATGTTGTCGCTGTCGCGGGTGTAGGCGCGTGTGGTGGTGGCGCCGGTGGGGTCCTCGGTGACGTTCAGGGTGTAGCCGCCGGGGAGTTTTTCGGTGGTGAGGGATCCGTCGGCGTCGTAGGTGGCAGCGAAGTCACCGGCGACGGAGTCGCTGGTCTTGGTCACCAGTCCGCGGGGTTCGGCCGTGTGGTCGTAGGTGTAGGTCACCGTCGAGGGGACGGTGTCGCTGGTTTTGACCGGACGGTCGAGCTTGTCGTACTCGGTGGTGGTCTTTCCTGCGTCGGCGTCGGTGTAGGAGATGTTCCGGCCGAGCTTGTCGTAGGTCTTGGTGATGGTCCCGCCGCTGGGGGAGGTGACCTTGGTGACCTTGCCGGTGACCGGGTCGTATTCGGTCGTCGTCTCCGGGACGGGCTGGCCGAGGGTGCCGGTGACTCTGGTGGTCTCCGGGCGTCCGGCGTCGTCGTAGGTGGTGGTGGCGGTGCGGGTCTGGCCGTTGGCGGTGTCGGTGACCGTGGTGGGCTGCCCGTAGTAGTCGTATTCGGTGGTGGTGTCGGGCAGGTTGGCCGGGTGGGTGCCGCCGCCGGTGATGGCGCCGGCCGGTCCGGTCCAGCAGATCTGGTCGGCCCACTCGGGGCGGCCCTTGCACGATCCGGTGCCGTCGGCTGTCCAGTACTCGGTGATACGGGTCGCAGCGTCGTTGCCCGTGGAGCCGGGCAGCGACTGCGAGGTGACCCGGCCCTGGGTGTCGTAGCCGGTCGAGGTGGTCAGGTTCAGGCCGCCGGCGTCCTGGATGGTGAGGGTGGGCATGCCCTTGACCCAGTCGTACTGGGTTTCGGTGACCCGCTTTTCACCCATGACCGAGTAGTAGTCGCGAACCCGGGCGCCGGTGATCTCCAGGGTCACCTGGTCCTTGACGGTGGCGGTGCCGTCGGTGGGACGGCCGCTGTCGTACTCCTTGACCGTCCAGGTGCGGGCGGGCACGGAGGTGCCGGCCTCGACCAGCTCGGTGGTGCCGTCCTTGAGGGCCTCGCCGAGATCGACGCGGTGCAGCGGCCCGAACTCCTCGAGTTCACGGGTTCCGTTGTCGTCGTAGAGCGAGGTGGTCGACAGCAGGTGGGCCCGCTCGGAAGCCGGCCGGGAGATGATGCCCAGGTCGGTCAGGGTGTCCTTGTGCGCGTCCGTGGCGCCGAGCGCGAGTTCGCGGTTGCCGGCGGTCAGTTCACGGACCGGATTGCCGAACCGGTCGTACTCGGTGGTGGTGATGGACTTGCCCGGCGCTGCGGTGTTGACCTGGCGGCCGGAGGCGTTGAGGTAGTGGACGGTCGCCCGGCTGTAGCTGCCGGACGTCAGGTTTGCTCCGTCGTGGGAGGCAGGAAGCAGGTCGGCCGGGAAAACGGCGGTGGCGTCGCTGGCCGTGTCGAGCTGGCCCCAGGCGGCCGCGTCCGTAGTGCCCATCTGGTGGGGGGCCTTGGTCCCGGTCAGCGCAACGCCGTAGACGATGCTGGTGACCGCCTCACCCTCCACCGTGCCGGCGGTGCCCTGCTTGAGCGCGGGGCGGGAGACCTTCAGGAGCATGCCGTCACCGGGGGCGGTGCCGCTGCCGGCGTTGCCGTAGGTGAAGGTGTAGGGCAGTTCGCCGGGTGGCTCCATCCAGGTGATGCGGCCCTCGTGGTAGGCGTACTGGGTCTCTGCCTGCTGCCCGATCCGCGGGTCCCAGGACTGGCGGAGCCGGCCCAGCGAGTCGTAGCGGTAGGAGGTAACGGCAGTCGCGGTGGCCTGGGTCGCGCCCGGCTGGGTGGCCCACAGTCTGAGCTGCTTGACCTGGCCGGTGAAGTCGCCGAACTGGGCATCACTTTCGGTGCCGGTGGCCGTGGTGGACGTCGCGTAGACGAACTCCAGCACTCGGCAGCCCTTGGCCGATGGGGTGCTCTCGCAGGTCGCCGCGGTGGCGGCCGACGTGGGCGCGATGATCCGCTTGGGGCGGGCCAGCGTGGTGCCGTCCACCGTGACCGTCTCGGAGATCACCTTGGTGGTGGAGTTCGACAGCCCGTCCAGCAGGGTGCTGGACACCTGCCAGGTCGTGGCCTCTGCGGCGGGCTTGGTGAACGTGGTCACCGTGCCCTCGGTGTCGGACAGAGTGAAGGTCGAGCTCACGCTGCCCTTCAGGACCAGGTCCTCGGCACCGGGCTCGGGTATCCAGCCGGTCTTGGCGGCGTTGGCGGTGAAGTGGAGAGCGTCACCCTCTGCGGTCACCACCGCCACCGCGGTGCTGGAGACCTTCCGCACGTGGGTGTAGTCGGACTCGGTCATCTCCGCTGCGGTGCCGGCCACCCACTCCTTGCCGAAGATGGCCGATTGGCCCTCCTGCTTGGCGCCCTGGTCGGGAGTGCGGGAGGACGCCGTGCGGGTCACCGACATGTCGAAGAACGACGCGTCAGTCTCCGACAGGGTGTAGTCACCGGTGAGCAGGTTCAGCGAACCAGGACCGGTCTCGGTGGCTGCGGCGCCGTCGGCGTTGCGGTCCACGACTACGGTCAGCGCAGCCGTGCTCGAGGACGCCGAGTTCGGGCCGGTGAAGTCGGCCTTGATCTGGATGGTTCCGTCGGGGGAGACGGTGCTGGTGGTGTTCCATACCAGTGGCGCGTTCTTGCCCCCGGCCAGCGGCACCGGCCAGGCGGTCAGAGCGGTCCCGCCCGAGGTGACGTCACCGGCTGGGATGGCCACCCAGGCGTCGGCCTCCGAACGGCGCCAGGAGAACGACACCTTGTCGTACTTGCCCGCCTCGGCCTCGGCCACCAGCGGCAGCCGGCGCGCGGTGCGCTCGCCCTCGGACGGCTGGAGGAACCCGCCCGGGCCGGCATGGAAGGTGTACTCCCTTGCCTCGGACTTGTTGTCGGCCTTGTCCACCGAGCGGACCTGCAGCGTGTGGGTGCCGTTCTTCGGCGGGGTGACGCTGATGTTCTTGGCCGTCGAAGCGCCGCCGGTGGCGACCTTGGTCCAGGTCACGCCGTCCAGCGACCACTCCAGCCAGTTGTGATCGGCCGTCGGCGGCGTGACGGTGAACGTGCCTGCCTGCCCGGCGCCCTTGACCCACTGCCCGCTCGGGTAGTCCGTCGACGTGATCGCCGACGGGGCGGACGGGGCGGCGGTGTCGACCGTGAACGTCTTCCACGCCGACCAGCCGTTGTTGTAGTGCGTCCCGTCGTAGGGGCTGGTGCGGAACTTGTAGGTCTTGCCATGGGCCAGCACCCCGGACGGCACGGTCACCGAAGCCGCCGACCCGGAGGGCACGTACTTGGACACGATGACATCGCCGACCTGCGTATTGGTGGCGTTGTCGAAGATCTGGAAGGTGCCGTTGACCTTGTCACCGTCAGCGTCGACGAACGTGTCGCGCAGCGTCGGCGTGGCCGTGTTCACCAAGTAGGAGCCGCTGTAGGAGAAGAACGGCGGGCCGGCCTCCTGCTTGGTTCCCGTCTTGGGCCGGAAGTTGTAGTTCACCACCAGCTTCGGCGGATTGGACGCCGCGTTCGCGGAGTTGACCCGCTTCCACTGCGCCGCCACCGACTCGCTCGCGGCTCGCAGACCCATGTGGCCGCGCGTGGCCTTCGCCGACGCCCACTCCTGCACCAGCGTGGTGACGTCGGCGTTGATCCAGCCGTCCGGCTGGGTGGAGCAGGCGGCGTTGCCGCGGGTCTCGGTGGAGCTCGCCTTCTTCGCCGTCATCGTCGGACGGTTGGTCCAACGGCTGGAGGTGGACGCTGCGCCGGAGGCCCACACCTCCCACGGATACACCTTGCAGTCGGAGTTGCCCGAGTGGAAGTTCCACAGGCTCAGCTTCGCGCTGGAGACCAGCGCGTCCTGCAGCGGCGTGGAATTCCACGAGATAAACGACTGCGCCGTGCGCGGCGTGCCGTCACCGTTGGTGGTGCCCGGGTTGCCCCAGTCCAGCTCGGTGTCGGTGGACAGGTCGACCGTCTCGCCCTGCTGCACGTAGGTGTCGAAGACGTTGCTCAGCGCCGACGTCGAAGGGTCCACCGTGACGGGGAACTTGGTCTTCGGGTCCGCGAGGAACTTCGCGTCCGGCGTGACCACCAGATCGACCCCGGAACCCTTCTTGACGACCTTCATCGCCACCGGCACCCGGCGCGTGTGCTCCCCCGACCGCTCATCGACGGTCGCATCCCACATCACTGGCGCGGGCATGACAGCCTGTTTGCGGTTCTTGCGGTCCGTGAACAGCACACCGCCGTCCGCCAGCTGCTTCACCTTCAGGCCCTTGGCCTGCAGCGGCATCGTGTAGGAGTAACCGTCCGCCGCGGGACGCTTCTTGATCTCCACGAACTGCTCGAAACCGGTGCGGGTCGCCTCGACCACGACGTCGGCACCCGGCACCGCGTTGACATACTCCGCGCGCGTGCCGTCCAGCCTCGGCTCGGGCAGACCGCCCTTCCACTGCAGCCGGATCTGCTGATCACCCTCGCCCAGCGTCACCAGGTCCACCGGCTTCGACTGACGCGCCGCCGCCAGCGACCTCGCCGGCGTACCCGTACGACCCGCCAGCCTCAGCCGCTCCGGATGCGCGACCGGCTCGACACCACCGTCGGCCATCTCCTGCAGATCAACATCGACATCCACCCACGCGCCGTCACGCTCAAAACGCACCGGCCCCGCGGACAGCTCCGTCGTCAGACTGCCGTCCTTGTTCACCCACGTCGTCGACGTCTCGGTGCGCTCACTGAGCGCCTCCACCCGCCGCCCCGACAAACGCGCCGCAACCTTCGCCGACGCGATGTCCGCCGCCGCCGAAACCCCCTTCGCCTTCCCCTTCTTCACCGGAGCCTGCGACGGAACAGCGGCCGCAACCGCACCCTCCATCAACGACACCGACATCAAAACGGCAAGACTGGCCGAGATCCACCGGATACTCCGGCTCTTCTCATGCCAGACCCGCCCCCTCTCATCCGGAGAAGGCAACACTTCCTCAGGTCTCACGAATCCATCCCTGTCTGCCACCTGTAAAAGAACAGTGAACGAATCGCAAAGTAGCCAAGGACACAAGATCACCAAGATCACCAAACGCCCAACACGGACAGCCACCCCACCCCCCAACCCGGTGATCTTGAACACACCACGTAACCCCACACATACGGAACGCCACACTCCACCACCAACACACACACCCACCCAGCAACAACAACGACCACCGCACACCAAGGTGAAAGCGCAATATCTGAACGCGTGTCACTGACGCCGCAGCCGCACCCGCCGGCGCGCTGAGCCGCCTGGTCCGATCGGCACCCGACGAGGTCCGCCGAGGAAGCCCTCGTATGCTGCCTCACCAGTCTCGTGATTCTTGGCGGTGGGACGGGCAGGGAGGCGGGGGATGTTGGACGGAATCGAGGTGTGGCTGCGTACGGCCGGCGGGCAACTGCTGCTGGGCGTGGTCATGATCGGGTTCGCGACGGTGCGGGACGGATGGTGGCTGCACGTGCGGCTGGCGCTCCTCCTCGCCGGCATCGGCGCCGTTGCTGTCTGCACGGTTCAGACGTGGCAACTCATCCGCCGTGAAGAGTCCACAAAAGCGGTCCTCGACGCCCTCGAAGCCGAAGAGCCGCGCGGCTGACCACCGCGCGGTGGCGGACCGTGGCCTGGGCTGTGGCACGGCCTTTCCGGTCAAGCAAGCGCCTTGCGCCTCACGTGATCAGCATCTTGCAGCAGATCGAGCTGTCTGACTTGTAGATCTTGGATAGGGTGCGGTGCGCTCCGACTACCGGAGCTCAACTGCGCCGCTGCGGAAGGCGCCGAGGGCTGCAGCCACCCGTGGTGGGCCATCGCCGTCGCAGGCCTTCGCCGGGTGCATCAGTGTGGCCTCGGCCGCGATCCGAATGGGGTGGGGTTATGTCCAGACACCGGCTGTCCAAGAGGGGCCGATACATAGCGTGGGCCACGACGGGTGTCGTCGTAGTCGCCGGCGCCGGGATCGCGGCGCAGACCTCCATGGCCGCCCCGAGCTGGCCTGCGCAGAAGACGTACACAGGCCGGGCGTTCGACACCTGCACAGCCCCTTCCCTTGCCGCGATGAAGGCCTGGAAGACCGGCTTCTACGGCGCCGTCGCGGTCTACATCGGAGGGAAGAACCGCGGCTGCGCCCAGCCCAACCTCACCGCGTCCTGGGTGAAGTCGGTCAGCGCCGCCGGCTGGAAGCTGATCCCGCTCTACGTCGGAGCCCAGCCGCCCTGCCAGACCAGCAGGAACCCGGAAAGATTCACCGCGTCCACGGCCGCTTCCCTCGGGGCGAGCAACGCCAAGGACGCCGTCGCCAAGGCGACCGCACTCGGCATGAAGCCCGGCAGCCCTATCTACCTCAACATGGAGTCGTACGACATCACGAACAAGGAGTGCAACGACGCCACCCTGACGTACGTGCGCTCCTTCACCAAGACCCTGCGGGCCAAGACATACCGCGCCGGCCTCTACGGCTTCAGCAGCTCAAGCGCCAAAGCCATCGCCACCGCGAAGGACCGGACCGACCTCCCGGGCAACCTCTGGTACGCGCTGTGGAACAACAAGAACACCACCACCGCCGACTGGCCCTGGGACCCCAACCTGTACACCAACCACAGCCGCGCCCACCAGTACATGGTCAACAGCAAGGAGACCCGCGGCGGCCACACCATCACCGTCGACCGCAACGCCTGGGACGCCCCGGTCGCCCTCACCGGATGAGAGCGAGCCTCACGCCCGGGCTGAGGCTCTTTACCAGCAGGCGGCCAATGCAGGAAATACGCCGCCCTCCTCGAACTGGCGCAACTGCGCCGGACGGTCGGCGACCACCAATGCTGGCAAACGCCGGGGATCTGCGGCGTGCCGAAGCCTTCTTTCAGCACGCCGCAGACGTCGGCGACACCAGCGCGTTGGTTCAGAGGTCAGATCAATCGGTATACACACCCGCAATCTGCGTCGACGGCGAGTCGTGCACAGTCACCTCCACCGCGTCATCGGGAACCACGTCCACCCAGGCGCTGCGGCCACCGGACGGCCACTCGGCCCCCACCTCGCGCGCCCGCACAGCGCACTCTCCGTACCGACCGAAGCTTCGGCGACTCAGGGGATCAAGAAACCGATCAACAAGACGAGTGGCAGGAAGATCAAGGGTGCTGACATCAACCAGCCCATGCGCCACGACGTTCTCGAACCGACAAGGACGCAGAACGGTGCCACGAGGAGCGCGTAGAAGAAGAACAGTGCCAAGACGATGGTACTGGCTCCCGATCCCACAGGGCTCCTCCCCGGGTGATGCCTGCCGCAATGCCGACGACAGCTCCGGTGCAGTCACTCGCACACGCTATTTGAACACGTTCAAGTGCTGCTTGGCCAGGGTCCCGCACGGCCGCCCCATGGCGGACAGTCGTCACGAGGCCCTGTTCACGATGGCGCCTCCTGGCCGAGCAGGTCGGCGTCTGCCTCCATGAGGCGCTGGCCAACGGGCAGGCGACTGACATAACTGATTCGGGACCGCACTGATCTGCATGGCGTGCCCTCAGGGGCGGAGAGGGGCAAAGGCTTCGCCCGGACGCTCGCAAGTCAGAGGCTCTTGGCGCCCGCCTCGTAGTCCTTTGCCTGAGTAGGTGTCAGCAGCTTTGACACACGGATGAGGATGCCGCCGACGATGTAGTGGTACTCCGTCGCGCTGGGCATGGACTTGGCGATCGTCTCGATGTACTCCGCCCGAGACTTCGCCTCATCCTCGGTCTTGAACACTTCGACGCTGCCGCCGCGCTCAAGTGCGTCCTTGTCCAGACCCTCGACGTCCGCGGAGGAGACACGGCTGTCGGAGAAGGCGGCCTTGCTGGTGTAGCCGCCCGGCCGCCCCAGCAGGTGGTTCGGGTCGTTGGCCTCGGTATAGACCTGGACGAGCTTCAGCTCCGGGATCGACTTACCCAGCTTTGCCGCAGCCTGCTGGGCGGTCAATGCGTCTGACTTCTCGGCCGAGGCTGCGTCCACGGAGTTTGTGCTCTTCGGAGATGTGCTCGATGAAGGGTTGCTGGAGCCGGTGGAGCTACAGCCGACCAACAACACTCCGGCGCACGCGAGTCCGGCTACGGCGGTACGAATATGCATGATTCCCCCAGGGGTGCGCAGGTGAGGGCACATTACATCGCCCTGTCGCGCTCTCCTTCCCACCCACGGCCAACTACGCCCGGTGACATGGCATTCTGGCGCCGTGCCCAGCACCGACTTCGACCAGCCCATCCCGCTGACTGCCTGCTGGCTCCACTGGATCGCGATATCCACCGGTGACCAGGCCGGCGGCATGGAGGTCATGGGCATGACCCGGCCCAGCCCGATCACCTTCGCCGCCGCGGCGAAACTCATCGACGCCGACGCCCACGGCGGCAGAAGCCCAGAAGGACTCAATGCAGCTTGAGGACGTCGACCTGGGCAACCGGCGCATCACCGTCGGCGGTCACGTCCGCCCGCTCGACGACCTCACCCGCCGTGCTGTCCTGGAGGGCGAAGCATGTGAGCCGCATGCCGTCGGCGTCGGTAATCCTCAACTGGGCGCCGGGATGTGGTCGTTCCCTGCGGACGATCAGCCGCAGGCCCTTCGGCCACCCGACGAGGATGTCGCCGGTGAGTTCCGCGACCCAGGCTCCCTCGCGGACCTCGCCGTCCGGCTCGGTTGCCGAGGTCCAGGCCGATGCCGGGATCTTGAGGACGTGCTGGTGGATGGCTTCGGTGATGACCATGCCGACCGAGTAGGACAGCCAGCGGCCGCGCTGGGCGAGCCAGGCGACGAACTCGTGGGTACCGCCCGCTGAATCGCAGCGGATCAAGGTCTGCCGCCCGCGCCGGTACTTCTTGGGCAGCTGAGCGAGGGCGAGTTGTGTCGTGGTGATGTGGTCGGCGGCGGTGTTCGATCCCGCGTTGCCCGGCCTGAGTAGAGCGGCGACAGGTTCGCCGGTTCCGCCTGGCCCGTGGTCGACGAACCCCATCAGGGGGTGGTGTCCGTAGGTCTTCTTCCAAGTCGGGGCGGCGTCCTGCTTGTCCGAGTGGGCGACGACCAGAACTCCATCCAGGTCCACGGTCACTTGGCCGCCGGCGCCCGGAGCCCGGCTGGCGGCCAACTCCCAGACCCGGCCACGGATTTCGGACCGGGCACTGCGGATGGCGGTCAGTGCCTTCTCGCCCGCGGTGGCGAGGGTGTCGATCAGGCGGGAGACCGTCGGGTCGGAGGCGACCGGCCCGAACACGGCCGGCTCGGCCCGCAGCGTCGCGATGTCGGCGAGGCAGTCCCCGCCGAGTGCGACCGCCAGCGCGAGGTCCAGGAGGATCTTGCCCGGGTCGTGGACGGCCCGTGGCTTTCGCCACGGAGCGAGCGCTGCGGATAACGCCCGGTCGAGACCGGTCTTGCGGACCGTTTCGACCAGCAGGACGGATCCGTCGCTCGCTGTGACGGACGGAGCTTGCAGCGCCGGTCGCCCTCACGGGTGACGATCAGCATGGTGACCCACTCCACGAGTGCATGCGGTAAATCGAGTGCGGCAGGATGCATGACCAACGAGGCCCCCGAGCAGCGTGATTGAGACGTCAGACATCTCGATCAACAGCCCGGGGGCTTCGCTCGTTGCGCTTCACGGACCGTCACCCGATCGGTAGCCACATCGAAGAAGCTCAGTGGTCCTTGGGCCTGGACCTGCTCCGGCTTGCCGGCGATGGGTGCCGGCGCACTATTGACGCGGAGCAGAGAGGTGGTTGGTCTACCACCAAGAGGTGCACTGGATGCCGCTGTTGCTGCCCTGGCTCAGCAGCTGCGCGCAGACGCGGAAGGCCCGGCTCGACGAGCTGCTGGTCGGGTAGGCCGGCGTCGTCATCCTCTTGCCGCCCGTCATCGTGCCGAACGGACCGCACTGGATCCAGGTCTGCCTGTTGTCGTTGCTGACGTCCATCCAGACCTGTGCCAGGACGCCGGAGCCCCAGTTGCTGCCCGATCCGGTGGTCAAGACGCCCCACGCGGCCTGTCGGCCTCCGACGTTGCCGGCCTGCATCGCGTACGAGGCGACAGCGTGGGGAAAGTCAATCACCATCGCACCCGCACCCCCCACACCCTGGCCACTGAGACTGTCCGGGATGTCGGTGAAACCATTCACACCTCCCTCACAGTCCGACCGTGCTGCGTGAGCCGCGCCGGCGGATCCGGCCACCACGCCTGCCGCCAACATGATCGCGGCTGCTCCTACGCTGAAGATCCGTCGGATGCTGTGCATGTTTTCTCCCTGGGTCCAGGTGCTGAGGGCTTCCGCAGAGGGGCGCTGTGCCGTGGCGCCCATGCTGTGACCTGACCGAAGCGCTAACGGCCCCCGCTTCAGCCGCCGTAGCGGTGCAGGGGACGCCCAGCCGGCGCCTCGAACTGTAGGGCGGACCCGGGACGTTGCGACCCTGACAGATGTCAGGGTCACGATCAGCTGCTGGTGCGCGCCATGGTCCCGCCAGGCCGCCTGGCCTGGGTCACTTAAGGGCTGATCAACTGGCTGCACGTGCCGCTGCCGTACCCGAACGGCAGGATCGGCGAGAAGCTGCTCTGAACTTTGACCCGGCCGGATCTCCTCGCGCCAGCGGCAGTCTCATCGTCCTCCAGGTCGCCCGCCTGAAGTCCTGGCGGATCTTCCGCAGGTCCCGCTGCAGCCCAACCGCATGACGTCAATCGCCAAGGCCGTCCTCACCCTGGAGCTGCAACGCTGAAGAAGCTCAATGTTTTCTCCGGGTCTTAGAGGTCGTTTTTTCCCGTTGTTTCATCCTGTGATGCGTAGTTGATCCGGTGATGTCGGGTCGCGCCAGGAGACGGTTGCTTCGCCGGTGAGGCGGCGGGCCATCAGGTCGGTCATGGCGAGGTGGATCATGGCTTCGGAGCGTGCAGGGAGGGTCTCGTAGTCGCGCGCCAGGCGGCGGTGGAGCATGAGCCATCCGTAGGTCCGCTCGACCGTCCACCGCTTCGGAATCGGAGTAGAGCCCCTGGTCCCCGGGGTCCGGGCGACGATTTCCATTTTGATACCAAGGGCGGCGGCGTGCTCGACGAAGTGCTTGCGGTAGCCGCCGTCGACCCAGACCATGCGGATGGTGGGGTGGTCGACGGCGACCTGGTCGAGCAGTCGGGCGCCGGCGACGGAGTCCTGGATGCCGGCCGCGGTGACGAGCACGGCGAGCAGGAGGCCGAGCGTGTCGGTCACAATGCTGCGCTTCCTGCCCACGATCTTCTTGGCTGTGTCGGTGCCCTGGCTCGTGGCGGGGACACTGGTGGAGGTCTTGACGCTCTGTGCATCGATCACGCATGCCGACGGGCTCGCGTTCCGGCCCTCCTTCTGCCGCATCAACTCCCGCAGCAGGCCGTTGAGCTGGGCGAACACCCCGTCTTTCTGTCACTTCGCAAAGTAGCCGTAGACGGTTTCCCAGGGCGGGAAGTCGTGCGGGAGGTAGCGCCACTGCACCCCGGTGCGGTCCACGTAGAGGATTGCGTCCATGATCTCGCGCAGCTCGTGTTCGGGCGGACGTCCAAAGTCCAGGGCCCGGCCGCGACGCTCCAAGCGCCATGCGGTCAGGACCGGCTCGATCAACTCCCACCGGGCATCGGACAGATCACTCGGATACGCGCGACGGTCGGCCATGACTTGGACGTACCGCTGGTCGGGGGCGTGCGCCCAGGCGTGTGTTCTGCCGCGCTGAAGCACGGAACACATCCGGGCGTCCTGGAATGAGACAGGCGCAAGTCGACTCCCGCATCAAACGCCACACCATCCGAGTCAGCAAGCAGAGACAACCCGGCAGTCCCAACCGCACCAACACATCGGCGGGTGCAATAGCCCAGATACCACCGCACTGAAGATGAAAACGACCTCTTACTACCGCCGATCGGGTGCCGCACCCGCCCCACGGTCGCAGGCCGCTGTTCTACGAACGGCTCCTGGTGAGTCCTCAAGGAGCAACGCGCCGGGTCCATGTGAGCGCCCTGCAGCGGTCGCTGAGTCAGTCCCGTCGGCCGCGTCTGGGCGCGGGTGGACGCGCTTGCCGTAACGGAGTTGAGGGGCACCGTCCCTCCGGCGCACGGACAGAGGGTTTCCCGCGGGATGCATTCACGGTATCGGCAGGCCAGAGCAATCTTGATCAAGGAAGGCCCTTTGTGATCTTATGACCGCGCCCTCGGTGACGTGAGCACACCAACCGGGGGCATTTCTATGAGAAACCTACCAAAAGGGATATCCCCATGCGTAACACGTTCCTGCGTAAGTCAATCCGTGCGATAGCCGCAGTGGCATGCATGATCGCCCCGCTCTCGATCGCGACCGCCGCGCCTGCTGCTGCCGCCGGTGCGACCTCCTGCCCCAGTGACGGCTACATCTCCAGATGGGACCGCTGCACCACCATCTCCAACGGCGTGCTCAGCGTCCGGACCGTTTCGGCCGGCAACTACATCACGGTGAACTACTACCGCGGGAGCGGCGGCAGCCTGTCGGCCAAGCTCGGCTACGAACGTTCCGGCAACTCCACCTACTCCGGCTACATCAACATGTCCAACACGCCCTTCCACTACGAGCGGAACTGGAGCGTCAGCGCGAACTGCTCCGCCGTCTACGGCAAGCTCCTGACCAGCGGCGGCACCCTCTACGTGACTCCTGCCGCAGACCCCTGCTGATCCCGGCCACTCCCCCTGGCCCCACGCCCCGGCGCCCGCTGCGCCGGGGCGCGTGCGTCGCCCCCGAGCCTTGAGCTATCCCCCCTCGCACCAGGACCTCACCTTGATCGAAGCCGTCTTTCAGCACCACCTGACCTTCCTCGCCGTAGCCATCGCGATAACCCTCACGGCAGGCCTCGCCGCTTTCCTCGTGTCCCGCCGCCGCACCACCGTCAGACGCGCCACGCTGCACGGTCTGTGGGCGGCCTCCGCCACCGGGCCCGCGACCCTGACAAGCTGGTCGGGCAGCGGGGTGCTCACCTATGAGTGCGCCATCAACACCGACCTCGCGGCAGCCCTGACCAGCACGCAGGGCCAGCTCAACATCGCGCTCTTCGCCCCCTACGGCCTGTTCGCCGCCCTCGCCACTCGCCGCCCTCTCTTCGCAGCCGCCACCGGCGTTCTGTTCACCCTGACCGTCGAAACCGCGCAGGCAACCCTCCCGTTCATCAGCCGCCTGTGCGACACCGACGACTTGATCACCAATGCCCTCGGCGCCTGTGCCGGAGCGGCCCTCGGCGCCGTGATACTGCGCCGTATCCCCGACGGCGCCTCCACACCACAGACAACCGTCCGCCGCACGGCAGCCGTTCTCACTCCGGCCGTAGCCCTGATCGGCGTCGTATGGCTGCTCGCCATCGATCCCGTCCGCACACAGCCCCCCAGCCAGGTCCCCACCGCAAGCACCGCCCAGGTGACAGCGCTCAACAAAGCAGTCACCAAGGCCTTCGCATCGGCATACCGGCCGACCAACGCCTTCTACGTCGACAACGGCGACGGAACGGCCTCCGTGTCTGCCTCCCTGCCCGGCGGCGGCTTCGCCGAACTGTCCTGGCCCGACCGCGAGAAGTTCACCGCCCACTTCACCCCGAGCGCCTATGGCGAAGGCGTCCACGCCTACGAGATCCCCGGCATCAGCCACCCCATCACCACCCCCGACGAGGCCAGGAAGATCGCCACCGCCTACGCAGGCCAGTACGCCCCGTGGGCCACCCCCGGTTCAAAAGTCACGGTGCGCCCGATCGACGACAAGGTCGACATCGGCTGGATCGTCGAATGGCGCCGCTGGAAGAACGACATCCTGATGCCGATGCGCCTCGACATCGCCATCGAACCGTCCGGACGCATCATCGACCTCATCGCACGCAACGTCGCAGACCCCGCCCTGCCCCAGCCGAAGATCAGCGAAGCGAAGGCCTGGGAGATCTTCGACAAACACCACGAGCTCAAGCCCGGTCAGGGACAGCGCCAGCAGCCCATCTACCTCGCACAGCGCCGTGACGGCCAGTGGCGTATCCACTGGCTGCTGTCAGTCCGCGACGGCAACGCCCTGCGTTCAGCGGTCATCGACGCCACCGACGCAAGCGTCCACGACGTCGCCACCACCCAAGACCAGGGCGGCATGCCGCCCCAATGATGTCCATACGGGGCGGCATGCCGCCCCAATGATGTCCATACGCGCAGTGACCGTGTCTTGCCGGTCTCAATCTGCCGCTCGACAGCGTGGTCGATGGCCGCGTCGACGTGCGGCTCGGGCCGGCTCCCTGGTGTGGAGCGGCGCACAGAATCCTCTGCCCCCACTCGCGTTTTCCGTCCTCGCACCATCGGGGTCTAACGGCCCCAGGCATACGGCGCAGTCGTACTGCAACGGTGATCCTTTCTCGCAGCGAGCCGGCTGATAGAAGAAGACGCGTCAGGTCTGCGCCATGTCGACGAAGCGGGAGTAGTGGCCTTGGAAGGCGACGGTGATGGTCGCGGTGGGGCCGTGGCGGTGCTTGGCGACGATGAGGTCGGCCTCGCCGGCACGGGTCGGCTCGGTCGTTCCGGTCGAATCGCTGGCGATGTGGCTGGTTGAGCCGGGCTGGAAAGGGTTGTTGGCCAGGGACGGGTCCTCGGCGCGGGCCGAGGGGCTGGTTACCGGTCCCCGGCGGAGGTGCTAGCCGACACATGTGCTGCGCGACCGTGTCGCCATCGTGAGCGGCTTCGACGCGAGTGCGCCGACGGGCTCACACCACATGTGATCAGGCTCAACGACCGCAGCCCAGCGCGAGGTCGGTCAGTCCCCCAGGTTTTCTGGCGGCACGGTCGCTGTTACCACTGCGGGCAATCGGCCATTCAGGATTTCCTGACGTGGCAGTGACAGCCCGAAGTGCTGCTGCAACGCGGTCAGGGTCGCACGCAACGTGTCGAACTCCTCGCTGACGTCATCATCGAGGAATCCGGCTTCCTCGAACGCCGGCAGCAAGAACGCCATGCCGTCGTCTGGGGTGTCGCCGATGTCGAAGCGACCGACCGTTTGGCCGTCGCGGTAGTACCAGCACTCCCTGGGCGGGTCGTCCGGCTTCGGAGTCAGGTGCAAGACTTCAACCCCGCCTGCGGAGACGTCGGAGTGAGCCCACCAAGCCTTCGAGGGCCAGCCCTGCTCCACCGCATATGACCAGCCCGCGCATTCGCCGAAGCGGGCCACGCGGGCTGATTCACGGTCGTTGAACGTCAGCCGCTCGGCCTCGGCGAAGGTGATCGGGTCGAGTACATGTCCGGGCCGGGCACCGAGCCGGACAACGAGATCGCCTGGGCTGATGCCACGTGCGAAGGTGACGAACAGGATGGGGGCGTCTCCGCGCCAGGCGTCGGTCAGCCACGTGATGCCGTCGCTCAATGTTTTCTCCGGGTCTCAGGGATGCGACTGGGGCGGGGCGTGCGGCCGGGGCCCCGCCCCAGTCTGCGTCGTGTCCTACCAGCCGGTCACGGCTTTGGAACGGTGCACGACACGCTCGCCTTGGACGCGTCGCAGTGCGCGAACTCAGGGAAGGCCACCCAGTACTCGTCCTTGTCCAGCAGACGGTACTTCGATGGCGAGGAGAACGTTCCGGAGAACGGCTGCATCGACTGGGTGTTCTGGTAATTCGACATCGACGAGCGTCCGCAGACTTCCTTCCACGTCGGAGCAGCGGTACGGATGTCGTCGTACAGCCTCCAGTCGCCCGTCGCGATGCGGGAGGCGTAGGTCTGCACGCACTCGTTACCGGTGTCGACCTCGTTCATGCCGCCCAGGGAGGCAGGCATACCGCCCGAGTTGTAGGAGGCAGCGTAGGCGAACTCATCGCAGCTGGCGGTGTCGCTCGTGTCGATCGGGGTGGTGTCAGGGTTGCCGTAGGTCTTGGCCCAGCCATCCGGGCAGATGACCTTCCGGTTCAGGTCAGAATCCCGCACGGACGCAGGGAGGTACTTGATCGGCTTCCCCGCTGCCTTGGAGCCGGGGTGGTTGGGCAGCTTCGACTGGATCAGCCAGGCGTGCGCGACGGCGGCCGGTGTCTTGGCGAAGTTCATCACCCAGGTCGGCTTGTAGGCCGAGAACACGCAGCCAGGGCTGGTGGCGGAGGCGACGATGTCGCAACGGATGTCGAAGTCCGGGGTGGAGTTGCCCAGCCACTGCGGGTCGTTGTCGATTTCCCCGGCGCCGTCCTGGACGGTCCCAGCGATAGTCCAGTCCAGCTGCAGGCTGGTGATCTTGGTGGCGGTGCCGCCAGTCCATTCGTGGTTGAAGGTGGCGTACGCGGCGTGGATGTCACCCTTCGGTTGCCACGTGTTGGAGCCATCCCACACAGGGGCGGCGGTGGTGCACTCCGGTGAGCACTTGAACGTCGGGGTCATGGTGACCGGTCCCGGCATGCCGATGGTGCCGTGCTCCACGATGAACGGGTCCATCGGCACCAGCGCGAACCGCTGGGTGAACTTCCGGGACACCGGGTCGAGCTTGATCTCGATGGCCGAGGCGAAGTGTGCGTCCGCCGGGTTGTAGATGTTCCCGTCCGGAGCCTTGACCTTGTACTTGAACACGATCGGCGTGGCCCACTTCAGGCAGGCGCTGTCCCGCTTGAAGTAGTCCTTGCCCGCCGAGACGCCCGTGTCGTTGCACCACGGCACCAGATCGCCACTGCCCGCACGGAGCTTGTTCGCGACGTCCTGCTTCTCCTTGGCGCTCAAGTCGGACGGCTTCCCGACCTCAATGCAGGTGATCTTCTGCCCGTGGTCGGTGCAGGTCTCGCGGCCCTTGCCGGCATCCTTCGTGGCACGGGTAGCCTCGGGCAGGTTACGGGTCCCCACCTGCGGCTCCTGGTACTTGCCCAGGTCCACCGCCGGTGCGCTCTTGTTCGGCTCCGGGAGCTTGATGTTCACGGCACGCCCGCGGGTTTTGAACTTCGCCCACGCCGACCAGTCCGTCTCGTACAGGCCGCCGTCGTAGGCAGAGGTGCGGAAGGCATAGGTGGTGTTCGTCTTCAGGTCGCCGTAGTGCAGGGTGACCTTCGCGGTGCCGCCGGAGGTGACGAAGTTGGACACCACGACGCCGTAGGCGGCGGGCTGACCCGTGTCCGGGTCGGTGAGCTTGACTTGGTCCTTGGGGTTGCCGTTGGCGTCGGTGGTGTAGACCTGGAAGGTCAGGTTCGCGGTGTCGCCGTCGCCGTCAGTAACCGTGTTGGACAGGGTGGTCGTGGTGCGGTTGACCTGCCACACCCCGTTCGCGTCCTTGGCGCCCGGTGCAGCCTTGAGGTTTTTCCCGGACTCGGGTCGGTGGTTGTTGGCCCTGGTCAGCGTTTCTGGGCCTGCAGCAGGGCGGGAGGCCGGAGGATATTCCCACTCGAGCGTTTCGTCACTGCTGTCGGCGGCAGCGATGCCGCCTCCCCCAAGGAGCATGACGGCCGCCGTGACGGCAGCGATTCTGGACAGGATGAATCTTTTCCGCGATAAACAGGACAAGGCGTGTGTTCCCCTTCTGGCCGCCGGGCCCAGGTGTATTCCCCTTGGGCCAGGGCGGCTGTGGTCGGTTGTCGCGCCGACCAATGTCTATGTGGGGCGCCATGCTCTGTTCAAGGCCATGAACTGGGGTGATCCGGCTGTAAGTCAGGTACCGGACATGACCCTTGGCACGTTTAGATACGGTTGCAGCGCAGATCCTCCAAAGGAGGCCACGGTGAGCTGGTGCGTTGCGACAACTGCCCCTCGGCCGCCCAGGGACCTGACGGGTTCCGCCCCGCCCCCAGCAGGACACGTTGCCGCTGTGGCTGGGCGTCGGCGGCACCCCCGCCAGCGCGGAACGCGCCGCCCGTCTCGGCCTGCCCATGGTCCTTGGCCTCATCGTCGGCGACATCCGCCGCGCACGCCCCTCACCGAGCACTACCGGACCGTCGGTGAGGCCGCCGGCCACACCCCCGATGTGCTGCACCTCGGCGTCACCAGCCACTTTTATGTTGGCGAGACCTCGCAGGACGCCCGCCGCAGCCTCTACCCCTACTACCGCGCATACCTGCGGCCCAAGACACCCGGAGGCCGGGGCCGGCTCATCGAAGCCGACCAGTTCGAAGCCGTCACAAGCCCCCTGGGCGCGCTGATGACCGGAAGCCCGCAGGAAGTCATCGACAAGATCCTCACCGAACGCGAACTCCTCAGCGTCGACCGCTTCATGGGACAGATCGACTTCGGCGGCATGCCGGCCGGGATGGTCAACGACTCCATCGAACTTCTCGCCAACGAAGTCGCCCCCGCCATCAGCAAGGAGACCGCGATAGACGTTGCGACCGCCTGAGCGCACGCCATACCCAGCCCCGCCAGATCGGCGGGCGCGGAGGCTGCCGGCAAGGGACGGTGCCCAATCACCACCGGACGGCCGCTTCTGGGGGCCCTACACGGGCTAGTTGTGCTGTCCGGAGAGGTTGGTGACGCGACTGGCAGGGGTTTGGCCACGGATGCCGGTGTGGGGTCGGTGGTAGTTGTACCAGTCCAGCCAGTCAGGAAACGCTGCCTGTCGTTCGGCGTTTGAGGTGTAGGGCCGCTGGTAGGCCTATTGGTCGTGCAGGGTGCGGTGGAAGCGTTCGACCTTGCCATTCGTCTGAGGCCGCCAGGGGCGGGTCCAGCGAGGGCTGATGCCCAGGTCGTGGCAGGTGTCGCGCCAGGTGTTCTTGGTGTAGGCCCAGGCGTTGTCGGTCAGTACGCGTTCGACGGTGACGCCCTGGCTGGCGAACCAGGCGGTGGCCCGGCGTAGGAAGGCCGCGCAGGTAGCGGCCCTCTCGTCGGGCAGGTCCTCGGTGTAGGCGAGGCGGCAGTGGTCGTCCAGGGCGGTGTGCAGGCAGGCGTATCCGGTTCCGTTGCGGCGGTCCTGGTTGGCCCGGCCGGCGTAAAAGGCCACGTCGGGCCCAGACCCGACACAGGGTCGCCGGGAGGTGGGAGCAATCAACACCACCCCCCGGCGAGTCGTAAAAGGCCACGCTCGTGTGCCGTCGCCCTTAGGCCAGCTTCCGGCCCACCTCCACCCCGAGCCACTGTCCCCGTCGTCTGCGTGGTAGCAGTTCCGGTCCTCGGTTCCGTTCGCGATCTGCATGCGGCTGATCCCCGCGGGAGCACCACCGAGGTGCGCCCTGCGGAGCGGGAAGCAACGAGGTGCGCAACGTCAGCTGCGCAGGTCGCACCTCCCGCCCCGCAGAGCGGGCCACAGGCCCTGAGGGTGAGGCCTACGGCCAGGTCCTGCGCCCTCCGGCGGGGAGGCGGGGAGCGCAGGACCTGTGAGCTGTCGGGACTTGAACCCGATCCCGCCCCCGGAAAAGGGGCCGTGCGCGCCTACACCGCAGCCCCGAGAACGCCCCTCCCCGACTCAGGTTCACCGATCACCTGCACACCCGAACGCGCCTTTCCCACCGAATGAAGAATTGCATATTCGAATTCGGTGAGCGCGAGCGAATCTAGCTTCCGGGACTTCACGATAACCACACCTTGAGATCCTGCAAAAGGAAAGAGGTCAGTGAAATACCGCCATGCTGACCAGGCGAAGAAACTCATCATGGTCACTTGCAGGCGGATCCTCACGGCCTGATCCTGAGTGCACCTTCGATCCGCCCACCAAGACCCTGACCTGGAGTCGAATGGTGTCGACCTGTCGGCAGCATTCCTTACAACCGATCGCATGCAGGCGTCGTCCTGCCTGTTGGCATTCACCTCGGCTTACTGCTCCATCTTCGTCGGTATGGAGAACAGTAGTCACGCCGCACACTCGGCGTCGCCAACTTGAGGGAAACTTGAGATATTTATCAGACGGAATGCGTTTCTGAACGGCCTTCCCCTTGACGGCCCCCGATGATCCGTGTGGATTATTGGCGAACCGAAAGGGGCCTGGCATGAGACTGCTCGTCATCGAGGATGACATTCACGTGGCCCTTGCCCTCTCCGCACTCCTATCGCAGCACGGCTTCGAGATAGTGCATGCCTGCAGTGCCAAGGAGGCGCTTCAGATTCTGCCTCCGGACGACGCCCAGCCCTTCGGTGTCATTCTCCTCGACCTCGGGCTGCCTGACCAGGACGGCTACGAGGTATGCACCACGATCCGCAAGCTGACCAGTACTCCGGTAATCATGGTCACGGCGCGGTCCGACGTACGGTCCCGGATACACGGTCTCAACGTCGGAGCCGACGACTACGTGGTCAAGCCGTACAGCGTCGGGGAACTGCTCGCCCGGATCCATGCTGTGAGCCGACGCACCGCGCCCGTGGGCGAAGCGGAACCTGGCGCGAGCTCTCTGCGGCTCGGGCCCGTGCACATCGACCTGCCCACCCGTCAGGTGACCGTCGACGGGTCCGCCGTGCACCTGACCCGCAAGGAGTTCGATCTGCTCGTGCTACTTGCGCAGAGGCCAGGTGTCGTCTTCCGCCGGGAGCAGATCATCAGCAGCGTGTGGAAGAGCATGCCCCAGGGCACAGCTCACACCCTGCACGTTCATGTGGCCTCCCTGCGGACCAAATTGGGGAACCCTGCTCTCATCGAGACCGTGCGTGGCGTGGGCTACCGGCTCCTCGTTCCCGAGCCGTAGCAGCGAGCGAGTGGGCTTTACTGTTCGGCCCTCGGTCATGCGACTGCGAGAAGGCGAGCCCTACCGCCACCGGTGAAATGACCCCCACCCAATGGTCAGCGACCCATGAACCCACGCCGCGAGTATAAAACTCTCGTTCGATCAGGGTCTCCCCTGACTGCGGTCTGGTTGCCGGGGCTCGGTAGCCGGGGGACGACAGATATCAGTTCAACGTATAGAAATGTGCTATGTGTGCAGTTTTGGGCTGGGCATGGCGGAGGCGGCCCCACTCGGCAAGAGATCGCGATGCTCAAGGTCGGGCTCGTCTGTCATCTGGCCACCCTCAGCACCGTGATCAGCAGCAACGCCCTCGAGGGAGGTCGCCAGGCGGTCGGCGCCTACGCTCGCTGGGCGTGCGCAGCGTCGCGGGCCAAATGTTTCTTCTGGTGCTGGCGGTAGTGGTACTGCTCGTCGCTGTCGCGTTGGTGCTTCTCGTGGTGCAGGCTCGGCGCCAGAGCATGGCCGATGCCCAGCAGCGGACGCTTGTCGCCGCCCAGATGTTCGCTGACTCTCCCGGGATCCTGACGGCGCTGAACAGCCCTGACCCGACCGCGGTACTGCAGCCGCGTGCTGAGGCGGCCCGGGATGCCGCCGATGTTGATGCCGTCCTCGTGTACGGGCTGGACGGGATCGTCGTCGCTGACAGTGACCGGCGTCAGATCGGGAAGCATGTCGTCGGCCCCTATGCGGAGGCGGCGGGCGGCAAGGCTTTTACGAGGACCTTCGAAGGGTCCCTGGGGCTCTCGGTGATCTCGGCGGTGCCCGTCAAGGCTCCTGACGGCTCGGTTGCCGGCATTGTCTCGGCACCGGTCAGGGTCCGCGAGGTGCAGGAAACCGTGGACCGGCAGCTGCCGACGCTTTTCGGAAGCGCTGCTGGGGTACTTGCCCTTGCCGCAGGCGGGGCGGGGCTGGTCAGTCATCGGTTGCGGCGACAGACGCATGGCCTGGGCCCTGCCGAGATGACGCGCATGTACGAGCACCACGATGCAGTCCTGCACGCTGTGCGGGAGGGGGTGCTGATCATCGACGCTGGCAGCAGTCTGCTTCTGGCAAACGACGAGGCACGGCGGCTGCTGGACCTGCCGCCGGACGCGGAGCACCACCACGTCATTGAGCTGGGGTTGGAGGACGACCTTGCCGAGCTGCTGGCCTCGAATCGCATGGCCACCGACGAGGTTTATCTGACTACCGACCGTCTCCTCGCAGTCAACAAGAGACCCACCGCCCCCTACGGACCTGCCAGCAGCGTGGTGACACTGAGGGACACCACCGAGCTGCAAGCTCTTTCCGTCAGAGCCGAGAGAGCCCGCGAGAGGCTGAAGCTGCTCTACGACGCCGGCGTGCGGATCGGAACCACTCTGGATGTGACACGCACCGCCGACGAACTGGCGCACGTCGCGGTCCCCCGGTTCGCCGACATCGTCACCGTCGAGCTGCTGGAGCCGGTCCTGCGCGGCGATGAGCCGCCCGGGGTAAGCACCGAGATGCGCCGCACCGCCGTCGCCGGAGTGGAGGCGGACCATCCTCTCTACCCGGTCGGGGAACTGATCCAGTTTGCTGTCACCAACCCCGTCGCCGCTGCGATCTCCAGCGGCCGCGCGGTCCTCGAGACGGACCTGAACGCGGCCGAGGGCTGGCGGGCCCAGGACCCAGAACGTGCTGAACGCGTTCTGGATTACGGCATCCACTCCCTACTGGTGGTCCCCCTGCGGGCCCGCGGTGTGCTGCTGGGCGTGGCCGACTTCTGGCGATCGGACACCTCCCCGCCGTTCGACGACGAGGACGTGTCCTTCGCCGAGGAACTGGCAGCCCGGGCTGCCGTGGCGATCGACAACGCCCGCCGCTACACCCGCGAACACACCATGGCCGTCACGCTCCAGCGCAGCCTGCTTCCCCGTGGACTGCCGGAACAGACAGCCCTCGAGGTGGCCTACCGCTACCTGCCAGCAACGGCGGGCGTAGGCGGGGACTGGTTCGACGTCATCCCGCTGCCCGGCACCCGAGTGGCGCTGGTCGTCGGCGACGTCGTCGGCCACGGCCTACACGCCGCGGCCACCATGGGCCGTCTGCGCACCGCCGTATACAACTTCTCGGCCCTGGACCTGCCTCCCGACGAACTACTGGCCCGTCTTGACGAACTGGTGGACCACAT
Organism: Streptomyces sp. NBC_00299; assembly: GCF_036173045.1. Classification (GTDB taxonomy): domain Bacteria; phylum Actinomycetota; class Actinomycetes; order Streptomycetales; family Streptomycetaceae; genus Streptomyces; species Streptomyces machairae. The sequence continues at coordinate 117,361 of NZ_CP108040.1, read as the reverse complement.
CGACACCGAGCAGCGCGCGGAGGACGACAGTCTGGGAATCACCGGGGCTACCTGCTTGTACGCCATCTACGATCCCGTTTCCGGGCGCGTGGCCGCCGCCACCGCAGGCCATCCGGGGCCGGCAGTGGTCCTTCCGGACGGGACCGTACTCTCACCCGAGCTGCCCATCTCCCCACCGCTGGGCCTCGGCGCCGGTCAGCCCGTCGAGAGCGCCGAGCTGACCCTCCCAGAGAGCTCCCGGCTGGTGCTCTACACCGACGGCCTGATCGAGGACCGCCACCGCGACCTGGACACCGGCCTAGAGGCGCTGCACAGCGCACTGGCCGGATCGGACCGCGCCCCCGAGGCCACCTGCGCCACCGTAATCGAGGCCATGCTGCCCGCCCGCCCCAATGACGACGTCGCACTGCTGGTAGCTCGAACCCGCCGACTGGACCCAGCGCAGGTCGCCGAATGGACCGTGCCTCGCGATCCGGCGGCGGTAGCCCCGGTCCGCAACGCTTGTGCCGCCCGGCTGGCCGAGTGGGGCCTGGAGCACATCGCCTTCACCACCGAGCTCATCCTCAGCGAACTGATCACCAACGCCATCCGCTACGGCACCGAGCCCATCACCGTCCGACTGCTGCACGACCGCACCCTGATCTGCGAGGTCTCCGACGGCAGCAGCACCTCTCCTCGCCTACGCCGAGCGAAGACCACAGACGAGGGCGGCCGCGGACTCTTCCTCGTCGCCCAATTCGCCCAGCGATGGGGCACCCGCTACCCGCCCACCGGAAAGATCATCTGGACCGAGCAAGCCATCCACGACGGCGCTGGTTCGGCCGAAGAAGCCTCTGAGGAGGCCCTCCTCGATGCCTGGGACGACACCGAGATCTGATCCGTCAGGAGGCCACAGCAGTGCCGCTCCGGGAGCTCACCAGGCCGACCAGGCCGTCCGGCTGGTAGTCGAGTACCTGGGATCAGCTAGTGGAAGGGAAGCCTTGCATGGCGCAGGTGCGCGCTGGCGTATCGCGGGGGTGCTGCTATCCGCCCGGTTGTGCTTGCCATTGCGACTGTAATTCTCGACCGAGAGCATATTTCCGACGGCATGCTTTTCAACTTATCGTTGAACATCGCCCGCGGAGTGCAGCACTAATTCTTCCGCAGGCAGCCTGTCCGTGACAGTGCGTACCGAGTTATTGTAGGCGCTGTCATCTGCATACATTCCGTGCGCCAAGGACAGACCGTACGGGCCGTTCGTCACCCGTCCCATCCCTCGCCCCTCCTGGAACGCTCGTGACTTCACCTCGTATCCGAGCAATCGCCGCCGCCAGCTGCTTCGCCCTAGCGGCAGCGGCCCTTAGCAGCTGCGGTGCCGGCCCCACCGCCACGCCCCAAAAGCCATCGATGGCCACCTCCGCCAACGACGCCGGCGGCATGGATGCGCTGATCGCAGCAGCGAAGCGCGAGGGTACGCTCAACGCGTTGGGAATAGCCCGCGAATGGGCAGGATACGGCGCCCTGATCGACGGTTTCGAGAGGCAGTACGGGATCACGGTCAGAAATGAGAAGCCGTCGACCACGTCGACCCAGGACAAGTTCGACGCGCTGAAGAACAGCCGCAAAGGGCAGGCGCACGCCCCCGACGTCATCGCCTTCGGTGACACATACCCGCGCGCAGCAGCCCAGCAGAACCTGCTCGCTCCGTACAAGGTCGCCGCTTACGACGCGATCCCCGCCAACCAGAAGGACCCGCAGGCCCGCTGGACCAATAACTACGGCGGTTACACCTCCATCGGCTGCGACGCCGGCCGCGTCAAGCAGTGTCCCCGAACCTTCGCTGACCTGCTCAAACCCCAGTACAAGGGCATGGTGGCGATCGAAAGTGACCCCATCAAGAATAGTTCTGCAATCCCCGCAGTGTATGCGGCAGCCCTTGCGAACGGTGGATCGTTTGACGACGTCGGGCCCGGAATCGAGTTCTTCGTCAAACTGAAGAGTCTGGGCAATCTTTACTCCGGCCCGAGATCCGAAACTACTATAAACGACGGTAAGATCCCCATCCTTATCGACCACGACTTCTATAATCTCGACTACGCCGACAAGATGAGGAGTAAGGGCGTAGAGTGGAAGGTTTCGATTCCGTTTGACGGTAGTTTCGCTCAGTACTACGCATTTACGGTCAACAAGCATGCTCCACATCCGGCAGCCGCACGGCTGTGGATGGAGTGGGTTTTCAGCCCCGAGGGTCAGAACATCCGGCTCAACGGATATGCTCGCCCGGTGCTTATGCAGGTGATGGAGGAGGATGGCACCCTCGACAAAGCCGCCGCCGCGCGAATGCCGGCGGTTGAGGGCACGCCGCAGTTCCCCACGGACAAGCAGTTGGAGAAGGCCAGGAAGATGATCGCCAAGGGCTGGCCAGAGGGTCTTGGCTGACATCTCAGCGACGCAGCAAGAACCTACTCGCGTGCTTGAGACGCTCAGACGGCCACCGGGTTCAGTTCTGACTGAGGAGGCCCCGTCCCTGCGGTTGCCCGGCTCTCTCGTCACCCGGCCAATCGGTGGCGGTAGCGTTCCGGTTGAGTGACGTGCCGCTTTCTGTCTGGTCAATGGGCCTACGTTCCTCGGCGTGCCTGGCGAGTACTTGTCTGCTGAACAAGAGGCCGCTACGAGCGGTTGGTCAGCGGAGCTGTCGCTCCACGAGCTGGCACAGCCTTTGTCGCCTGAGCACCAGGGTGGGTCTGGAGTTGGCGTGGCCAAGCGCCGCCCGGCAACGATGCGGACGCTCGAGCGTCCCCTGGCCGGACCCCGGCACATAATCCGGTTCGTCGCGGAGCAGCTCGGCCTCGTAGTTGCCTGTGCGGACGAGGCCGGCGCTCCCCGTCGTGAAGGACCTCAGGGTGCCGCTCTGAGGGGACGGAAGAAGGGTCCGTCCCGAGGAAGTTGGTGACCGGCTCACACGAACAGCTTCCCGTATGGGCGTCGGACACTGCCGCAGAGCTGGATGCATGTGCCGGCGCGATGGCTGTATCCTCGGCCCGCTGCGACAGCGGGCCGAGGACATGGTTAGGAGAGTCCGAGATGCCCCTGCCGCGGCTAGGACCGTCCCCAGAGCCCGGGGTCAAGCCGAAGCCGCCGCCGCCTCCTTCGCCGAAAGCCGGAGACGCTCAGTCGCTGACCTCAGGCGGGCAGTCTCCACCGGGTCGGACGGGCGCCGGGTGTGCCAGTCCGTGAGTGCCTGGTAGGCGGTTGCGACTTCGAGCAGGCGATCCTCCTCGTACGGCTGGCCGCCCAGGATCACACCGACGGGCACGCCGTCGTCGTCGAAGCCGATCGGGAATCCGAATTCGGGAAGGCCCAGGATGTCGAACGGGACGGGTTCGGTCTGCAGCAGTACGTCGCAACCGTCGTCGCCGAAGATGCCGTTGAGAACCTCGCGCAGCAGGTGGCTCTTGGCGCGCTGTGCAGTGATCCACTCGTCGCCGGAGAGCATCAGGCCTTGCAGCCAGCTCAGCAGCGACACTCCGAACTTCGCAGGGTCGGAGCGTAGCCAGTGCCGGAAGGGTTCCGTACGCTCGGCCAGCCGGGCGGCGTTGAAGGTACCGGTCAGCAGTGCCCAGTCCGCCGGATAGGTGACGTCCACGAGAGTCACGCCCGGGATCGCGTCCAGTGTGTTCAGGAATGCGGTGCGCAGTTCCTTCCGGTCGGTCAGGAAGTCTGCGGGTATGCCGATCCGGGTGGCCTGGCGCATGCGCACCGCCCCGTGGCGTGAAACGACGGGGGTCGCGGCCTGGACGAGGTCGGGCACATTCGGCAACCCGAGGGTGCGCGGGTCTCGAGCGTCTGGTCCTGCCATGACCTGCAGCATGATCGCCGCGTCTATGGCGTCCCGGGCCAGTGGGCCCGCGTGGTCTCGCGTGAAGGACAGCGGTATTACGCCGTGCAGCGAGACGCGTCCCATGGTGGGCTTCAGACCGGTCAGGTTCTGCTGGTTGGAGGGCAGGACGATGGAGCCGCCGGTCTGCGTACCGATGGACGACGATGCCAGGCGGGCGGCCACTGCGCACGCGGGACCGGTCGATGAGCCGCCCGGGTCGACCGCAGGGTCGTCCGGGGTCCAGGCGTTGACGGTGGTGAGCGTGCCGTTCGGCTTCGTCGCCCTTGTTGTAGCGAGCGGCCCCATCTGGCCCTTTCCCAGCACGATCCCGCCCGCCGCAGTGAGCCGGGCCACGACAGTGGCGTCTTCGTCCGGCACGAAGTCCTCGAAGATGTACGAGTTGCAGCGGGTCGGCACACCGCGCGTGAAGTAGTTGTCCTTGATGCACAGCGGAATGCCGTTCAGGACACCGCCCGGCCCCTCGCCGCGGTCGGCACTGCGCGCCGCCGCCAGTGCGGCATCGCCGGTAACCTCCGCGTACGCCTGATACGTCGAGTCGTACCTCTCGATCCGTTCCAGATACGCCTGCACAAGGTCGGTGGCCGACAGCCTGCGACGCCTCATGAGCACGACTGCCTCGGCGAGTGTCGCTTCGGACGGGTCGTCCAGCGCGGCCTGTCGCACGTCGACATGGATGTCGCGGGCGTCGATGCCGACGGGGGACGGCGCTGCTGGGCTTGTCTGTGCCAAAGACACTTGGGCCGTAGCCGCATGCACCTGAACCGCGGCGGGACTCATGACGCTGCTCGCCACGGCGGCAGCGGAACTCGCAAGGAAGACGCGCCTGTTGACAGTCCGACTCATCACTCGCCCGCCGTCTCGGTCCACGCCTCCATGATCGACGGGTACAGCAGCGGCGCCGAAGCCTGCTGCGCGTACTCGGGTTTTTGTCCAGCCGGGGACCATTGGGACATGGCCCCGGGCGTGGAGTCGACGAACGATCGCAGTGAGGCGAGTACCTGACTCCGGGTGGGCGCCCCGCTGTCCGGGTCCGGCAGCTCCGAAAGGAGCGCCAGATCGAAACCGGCCAGAACCAGTCTAGTCCGTATGTACGCGTCGAGCTGATCCTTCGTGGGTGGTTGTGGCTCACTCATAGCGGACCTCCGTGATCGACGTACTGATGCGTGCAGGAGTACGAGGACTGACATGTGTGCGGGAGGCGGGGAGCCTCTTCCGCCAAGCCCCCGGGACAGGCGGACCTGCGGAGATCTAGAGGTAGTCGGACACAGGCGAGGGCCTTTCGCACCGTCCTGCCCTCGTGGGTCTTACACACCGCCGGTACTCGCCCAAGGTGGGCGCACGCTGCCAGGGACGGACTTTCTGAGGCTCCTGGACACGTCCAACCCGTTAGTGCTTCCGCAGAGGCGGGCCTGGGCCCGCCTTATGGTCTTGGGGTTTACCTGGCGCCTGTTCGAGGCTGCCTATGGCAGTGGCTCCAGGAGGGCACTGCCGACCGGCGGTCCGATCCTGCCAGCGAGGGAAAGCTAGACCGGCCCCGCCGCACGGGCGGCGGGGCCGGAACTCGAGCTAGCTCGAGATCTTCTACTTGCTCATGCTTCCGAGGTAGAGGGCGTTGAACAGAAGCTTGAATGTGCCGTGGGTCTGGGACCGGTTCTGCGGGCGGAATCCGAGGAGCACGGCATGACCGTCGCCGATCTTCGCGTCGACGGCGGCGGAGCGGTTGTGCAGGGTTTGCTCACCGAGGATCCAGCCGCTGGCCAGTGCCTTCTCACTCGGGTAGCGGGCGACGTTCTGCACCGAGTCGGCGCCTGCGGCCACCTCGAAGGCGGGGCTGTAGGAGAAGAACCCGACCCCCTTCTCAGGCATGCCCCAAGCGATCGGCTGGTTGGCGTCGAACTGCATGTTCAGCAGGGTGCCTGGGGCGAAGAACTCGGTCTCCTTCTTCCCTTCGGTGACATCCTTGACGGGAACGCCAAGGCCCTTGCGGGCCAGCTCTTCGGCGTTGTTGAAAGTGACCAGAGTTCCGCCTTGCTTGACGAACTCCTTGAGGTGGGCGACGCCTTCCTCGGTCATGCCGCCGGTGTACTCCTCGGGCATGGAGCCGGGCTTCTGCCCGTCACGCAGCGCGGCGTATGAGGCGTCGGGCAGGACGATGACGTCATAGTTCTTCTTGAGGTTGCCGGCCCGGACCTTCTGGTCGGTGAGCTTGTCCTGGTTGAACCCGAACTTCTCGAGGGTGTAGCGGGTCCAGCCTTCGTCCCTGCTGCCGCCGCCGACGGTCGCCGCGCCTCGGGCCTGCTCCTCCTCGCTCAAGGCGCCGCCCCACGGGTAGTACAGTCCGACCCGTGGGGCGGTCAGCTTGCGCGCGCTGTCCGGCACCTTGTCCACGCCGGCCAAGTTCAGCCCCAGCTGTCGGGCCTGGGCGGCTGCCTTCTTGCGAACGTCGCCCTTGGCGGGCACCAGGAACGTGCCGGCCGGCCACTTTCCGGCGTTGGTGGTTACCGACGCGGTGCTGCGCGAGACTGTCGCACCTGCGGCCAGGAGCCGGTTCACCGCGAGGACGGAGTTGTTGACCCGCGGGTCGAGGGCAAGGACCGCCTTGTCACTGACCGATCCCGCCCGCACCGCGGCCTGGTCGACGGGCTTGGTGGCAGCGTTGATCCGGGTTTGGTACTTGTCGACCGTGACGCCCATCTGCATGGGAAGCGTCCAGCCGGTGATGTCGTACGGGGGGTCGGGCGGCCCGTCCGGGTACTGCCTGCGGTCGGGGTATTGCTGCGGGTTAAGCAGGTCGTCCAGGTACGGCCGGAAGGTCTGCGCGCCCCGGATCAGGAAGCTGCCGGCCGGGTAAGTCCGCTCGCCGGCCGTGAAGCTCTTTGTGGCCCGCTCCACCTCGACGCCGCCCCTGCGCAGGACGTTCACCATCTTGACGGCGGTGGGGAGGTCGACCTGGTCGGCGGGGACGACGTACGTCTCGTTCGCGCCGGCCTTGACCGCCTGCTGCCCCATCCGGTGCATGCCGCGCAGCCAGTCAGCACGCTTCTGCGATGCCTCGTCCACCATCGCCATGGACGCGGTGGAGATGTACTCGCAGCTTTGCCGAAGGTTCCACTTGCCGCCCTTCCACGGGCTGGGGTAGAAGATCGAAGGGGTCTTCGTCGACTCGCCGTTGGCGAAGGTCTTCGGGAAGTCCTTCGGATCGTACGTCGCCGGCGACGGCCAGGCGTGCGCGGTCTCGGTGAGGATACCGACCATGTTGTGGTAATACGGCGCGGAACGCATGCCGCCGTTCCACCACATGTCGTAGGTGTTGGCGGAGAGGGCGCCGACCTTGCCCTCGGCCTCGAGCCGACGGCCCATCGCGTCGCCCACCAAGTTGACCCCGCGCACGACCTCCGGCTGGATTGCGGGATTGACCGGATCCTTGAACGGCGGGACGGTGATCCGGGAGGGGAAGTCGGCATGCTGGTGGACGTTGTGGACCAGCTGGGGGAACCACTCGTGGTAGAGCTGGCGTCCGATGTTCCGCGTCTCCGGCAGGTTGTACATGTACCAGTCGCGGTTGTTGTCATGGCCGCCGTACTTGTTGTATAGCTCCGGGGGGTTCGTGTGTTCGAACTTCGTGCCGAGCTGCTTTCTGTACCAGTCGGCGACCATGGTGGTGCCGTCCGGGTTCATGTTGGGCATGACGATCGTGATGACATCGTCGCGGATGCGCCGCATCTCCTCCGACTCGCCGGTGACCAGCCGATGCGTGAATAGCGGGCCCGCCTGGTGACCGGCGACCTCGACGGAGTGGAGGCCGAAGTCGACCCAGGCGACCGACTTGCCCTTCTCGGCGAGCTTGTTGGCCTCGGTCTTGGACAAGTTGCCATCGGTGGCCAGGCGGCGGGAGATGTCCTTGAACCGCTGGAGGTTCTTCGGTTTGAGGTTGTCCGCCGAGGAGATGAGCGCCATGATCATGGGGCGTCCCTTGCTGGACTTCCCGATGTCGACGACCTTGATGCGGTCGCTGGCGTCGTCCAGTTTGCGGTAGTACTCGGTGAGCTGCTCGGAGGTCGCCAGCTTGTAGTCGGCGCACGGCTCCCAGCCGATCACGGACTCCGGGGTCGGAACGCGAGGGGATCCCTCGGCAAAGGTGGCCGCCGAGATCGTACCCACCGTCAGCGCTGTCGTCGTGGCGAGCGCCGCCGCCAGCCTGGCTGGCCTTGGTTTTCTCATTACTCGTCTCCGTAGTGAGGAGGTGTTTCGAGGCCGTCGATCTCCCAGTGGCACTGAGGTTCGTCGACGGTCGCGGTTGGGACCGAACCGGTGTCGCAGCCGTCCCGTGGCTTAATGCGCACCGCTTGCGTGGCCGGCTCCGGCTATAGGTAAGGGGCACCGTGGAGCCTGGCAGGGCAACGCATCGGTCAGTTACTCGGCCGTACAACCCATTGGGGTGCTCGGTGGAAATGTGCGAGTACGAAGATCCGCAGTCGGCGGGAGCTACGCCAGAGTAGGCGGGGGTTACGCCAGTGAGGGCGAAATTCGCCTGCCATGCGCGGCTCATTGAGCCGCAGTCGCGTGGCCTTCACTGCGGAGCAGATTGAGGGTTTCCCCATTCTCCTGAATTTCCCTCGGGTAGAGGGAATGACGTGGAGAATAAGTTGCGCAGGAGCTGAGGGTCAACGATCCGGACAAAGACTTGAGATGGATTTGAGGTGTTTGTTGAGACCCATCGGTAACAAATTGCTTCATCTGTTCGATTCGATGGTGTATGTCCGAAGTTGTCCAGTGGCTGCACCGCGGGCCGCTGGCCTGCCGAGGCGCACTCAGATGGATGCCTACGGGTCGCGGGGCCAGCAGCCAGGAGACGGACCTACAAGCAGCCAACGCCGTTGAGCGCATGATCGGCAGGCTCGGCCTGGCGGCCTCACGACCCGATACCTCAAGCTCACAGGACTGCCTCACTGGCCGCCACCAGTACGGATGCGACCCTGCGCCGTGCACCACCTTCGCGGCTTCACGCAGGCTTACGGAGGCGCGAAGAACCCGGTTCGGCGGCGACTGCTTCAACACCTTCAAGCTGCTGGCCGCAGCCGCGCTCCGCCTCTCGCTGGCACTGCCACAGGGGTTAGGTGAGCGAGGCTGCTGAACGGGGCAGCGAGAGGCGGAGCGCAAGACTGCTCCTTGTACGAAGCAGTCCGGGATCAAGGCGCGCGCTTGGTGGCGCATCGATGATGATGAGCTGCGGGTTCGCCGATAAGCGGTAGTTGCGTGAGCACGCACCAGCCTTCCGGGTGCGAACGGGGGGCAGCGTGCATCAACGATGCACAACCACTTGACCACAGCGGCCGGGAGGGTGGCCGACTTGGTTTGCCGGCAGGCGTTGCAGCCCCGGATGTCCCGGCACACCGTAGTGGGCAATGCCGAATAGCGGCACGGGCTGGCCCATAAGGAGATTCGTGCAGTAGTACACGGCAGCCCGCAGCCCGCAGCACCCGCTCGGCCCGCGGCAGGCGTCACGGCCGCCCGGCACTGGTGCCGTTCCTGCCACGCTCACGAACCACCTTGAGCAGCCAGTTGAATGTCTCGTCCCACAACTCGCCCGCGCATCCAGGCGAATAGCAGACCCCAGCCCTTTGCTGCGCAGCGTCGCTCGCTAATTCCACTCCTTCAGCCGATGTCGTCTGGGCGATTGAGTGAAAGCGATCCCAACACCGTCACCGACGCGTTTGGGGCCGTTCTCCCGCCTGGGCATGCTCCCCAATCGCGCGCGTTCCTAGTGGCTGCGGGACCCGATTTGCTAGAACTCCGCAGAAGAGGAAAGACTCCGCAGGAGCAATTCAGCGATTGGCGCGGTGGATTGCGCTCTTGATGCTGAGCGTTCTGGCATGCAGCGCCCTGCTTCCGTCCCAGCGCGCCGAAGTTCGAAGCCGCAAGGTGATCCCGCAGGGCTAGGTCGTTGTACGGACTTTCGGCCGGCCTCTCACTTCCCACGACATCGACCGACGGCGACCGAACGGCCCCCTGAACGGCATTGATGTGCCCGCAGCCCTCCGACCAGCATGCCGGAGTTACCAGAGCACCCCAGCTACATTGCCGGCATCCTGCGCACCGTTCTCGCCGGAACCCAGCTCTACGGGAGCGGCGACATCAGCGAGGCCATGGGAATGACCGTCATCCGCCTCCATCCGGAGAAGATCACCCCCGACCCGGAACCCGAACAGGGCCAAGCGCTCACCGTCCTGCGGGCCCTGTCCGACCCCGGCGACGACGAACACCCCTTTCTAGTCGGGTTCCTGATGCTGGACAACAGCCTGATGCGCCTCTACGTGCAGCGCCCCGACCAGCCCGGCATCATCGGCGCCGACATCCGTCTGACCGGTACCACCACCGCGCTGATCGCCTCCCTGCCCACCCTCATTGACGAAGAGCAGTCCCCTCGGCGCCTGCGCCGGAGCGGCCCTCGGCGCCGTGGTACTGCGCCGCATGCCCGACGGCGCCTCCACACCACAGACAACCGTCCGCCGCACGGCAGCCGTTCTCGCTCCGGCCGTAGCCCTGATCGGCGTCGTATGGCTGCTCGCCATCGATCCCGTCCGCACATAGCCCACCAGCCAGGTCCCCACCGCAAGCACGCGCACCCCGCCGGCGCGCTGCCGGAGAGTGTCGCCCGGTTCATCCGCGGCCTAGAGGCCGCCCAGCGCTCCGGCATCGTCGAGCACGTACGCCGGCTCTGCGCCGGCAGCAGAGCCTTCCTCGACAGCCTTCATCCGGCAGCCCGCGCCGAAGCCGAGCAGGCCCTGGGCGAGGCCCGGTCCTGGCTGACCGGTCACGAGGACTACCAGCAGCGGGTGTTCGCCGACCTCGAAGCGGCGGTTTTAGAGAGGCGGGCCTGGGACGTGCGCTCTCAGCTCCAGACGGCCACAGCCCTCACCCGGCGCGGAGCCAGCGCCGCGGAGCAGCGTGTCCTGGCCGCGGCCCGCGCCTTCGTCCGCCAACAGGACCACCTCCGGCGGACTCGCCCCCGACCGTACTCCACCCCCTCCTGACGCCGCGCCCCAAACGCCGGCGCGCCAAGACCAAGGACACTCCCAGGCCTCAACCCACCCGGAAGGAAGTGCCCAAGCCGCAACCCGGCACCGAAGAAGAAGGAGGGAGACAGACAGCGGACGAGAGCGCCGAACGCCACCCGTCAGGCACAACGGGACCGCGGTGCGGGCCTGCGCCGCGCCCGGTTCATCCTCGACCACCTCGACAAGCAGCGCTTCCATCTCTCCGCTGACGAGCAGCGCGAACTCGCACGAGAACTGGAGACCGTCGCGGAAGCCGCCGGCGACTGGCTTGCCGGCGAGGAACGGCGCCAGGCCCGGGTCTGGATCAGGAAAACATCCCGGACACCGAGGCAGGTCCGGCCGAACCCGGTGCGCCGGGAGCTTGCGCCGGACGTCCTCCAAGCCGCGGCCGCCGCCGTGCGCGGGGCACTGAAGAAGTCCGCCCGGCAACAGCAGACCACCAGCTGGGCCCGGCTGGAACAACAACTCGGCTCCGCGCTCCCCCACATGACCCTCGCCGACCGGATCCAGGTCCTGACCCTCGTCGCCCAGAGCACGGCCGCCGACCAGGCTCTGCTGTCGTCTCTCTTTGCCTCTGGAGACCCGGGCGACGTCCTACCGCAAGGTCGCCGGCGCCCTGAGCCTGGACGTGCCCGCAGGTGACGACGACCTGCGGGACGTCCTCGAAGATACGACGACCATCGTGGTGAGCGCCGCCAAGGCGATCAGCAGGCCGCCGTACGCGAAGTCCTCACGAATCGACTTACGCAGATCCTTGGGTCGCCGCGCCATCCACCCCCGCCTCCTGTCACGTGGTGTGCGCAGTCATTACAGCATGTGTTTGCTACGTCCAACTCTCCTCTGTGATGGCGCCGTTGAGGACTGTAGAGGCTGGCACCGGCAACGGCACTGGCCTGCGCATTACGCGGTACGTCGCACGCCCGGCGGCTGCGGAGCGTCGCCCGTGGTGCCGTCTCCTTGCGCGCGCTCGGCACGGGCCCGCCACAGCGCAGCGGCTTCGGTGGCCGCGGCTTGGCGGCGGCGCTGGGCGCGTGCCGTGTCGATCACAGTTGGCGCATCGTCAGGGACCACCTTGGAATCGGGGAAGGCACGGCGGCTGAGCTCGCGCATCCTCTTGTTCTGCCGCTCCACCGCTTCCGCGATTGCCGGGGCGGCGCGCCTGCTGGTGCGCGGGGAGCGTGCGGCGGTATCCCTCGCTTGCCGACTCCCTGGTCTTCACCGGCCCCAGCGGCACGGCCGCGGACTCCGAGGCGACGTCGGCCGGCACCGGCAGCGGGCGCCGATCCGGGCGCGAGGATCCGCAGGCCGCGTACGACTCTTCAGCCCGCCGACTCGTTCGCCGCCGCGATGACCCGGGCTTGCTCCAGGCGCAGCTTCGTCGGGCCGCCCGCCGACTCCGGGCACACGGTGAGCCGACCGGAGTCTGCGTCGTACCCGACGGCCGCAACGTGGCCGGCGAACTCGAGTGCGATGGCTGCCTACCCCGCGGGCAGGGAGGCGCCGACGGCCGGGAGCTCCCAGGCCCGCTCGGTGACCAGCGCGCCGATCGCAGCACCGAGCCTCATCGGTTCACGCCCATCGCGCCGGACCACCCGGACCGGGCGCGGCTTCAGCTGCGCTGTACGGCCGCCGCCGTTCTTCTGCGCCGCAGCCCTTGGCGGCGCGCAGGGCGACGCGGGCCAGGTCGACGCCACTGAGCTGCGGGTTCTGGGTCATCACGCGACCTCACTTGCCAGCTCCTGGACGCGGTGGATGCCGCAGACGCTGCGCGACGGCAGGGGCTTGCGGCCGCACGGCACGGTTCCGCCCCGGCCAGAACAAGTCTCCAGCCCGGCCGACGCAGCGAGGGACGCGGACGCGACGGCGGCGCCCAGCACAGCGGCCTGTTCCCGGCAGAGCTTGCACAGGCCGTCCTCGAGGGCGCGGCCGACCACGACGATCCGGGCGCCACAGTCCCCGCAGGAGCCACGCGGCGGACCCTCCAGCTCGCGCTGCGCCGGAACCGGGACGGCGTTGCGGACCGCGTCGTCCAGCACGCAGTCGGCGCAGCGCCCGGCCGAGCCAGGACGGGTGCCGTGCTCGGGGCACAGGCCCTCCTCGATGCGCTGGGCGCGCCGCAGGGCGGCGGCCTTGTCCTGGACGATCTCGGCACACACCTCGCAGGCCTTACCGGTCGACCACAGGACACCTGCCTCGCAGTCCTGGTAGCCGCAGCCCCAGCGCGGCAGAGCCACTCCGAGCAGCCACCGGCCCGGGTCACGGATCTCCGAGAGCATCACCTTGGCAAACCGGGCGGTGAGCCGGTGGTGAAGGCGTTCGGCATCAGTACCCTCGCGCAGCTGGCGGCCCACCTCACGGGCAAGCTGCCGCACGACGAAGTCGTTGTGCACCCGCTCCAGCAGCACGTGGACCGGCTCCAGCACGGCGTAGATCTGCGGGCTCATGGCCAACTGCGGTCCGTCGTACGACGACCGCGCAGACCCCCCGCCCCTCTTGCTGCGCTTTTCCGTTTCTGGCTTCGAGGGGGCGGGCCGGCTGTTTCCACCCGCGCGAAGCGCGAGACCACCGTCGGCTTTCCGCGCAGTCGCGGCAGCCGGATTTTCCACAGCCTCAGCGCCCTCAACTACCGGTACCTCGCCTACGGCGGGCAAGACGAGTGCGCGAGCGTCATCCGGTGAGTCAGTCCTAGGTGAATCCTCATTCGCGAGGGATCCCTCACCAACCGGCGAACCCGATCCCTCACCAACCGGCGAACTGACCCACTCCTGCGAACCACTGGTCACAGCAGCCCCAGCGACCGTCGCGGAGCCACCGTCCGGACGGGCCTCGGGGGCGATGTCATGCGCGATGTACCGGTGACGCCCCTGCGCCCCCGCACGCCGCTGCACCGTCACCCAGCGCGCCGCCTCCACCTCGTCCACGACCGCCGACGCCGCCGTCACCGAGATCGGCTGACCGGCCTTCTGGCCCGAATGGTGCCGCAGGCCGACCGCCAGCTCCGCCTCCGTCAGCGCAATCCCCCGCGCCTGTGCGAACGCGATCAGCATGTACACACGCAGCTGCCGCGGCGTCAGGTCCTCCGCAGCCGCCACCGGCACCCACACGAACGCCTCCGTACGGGTCATCGTCCGCACCGACCGCAGCGCCGACAGCCCCCGGCCGCCCGGCAGCGTCCGCCGCTCTGACGTCAGCTCGATCACGCCGTCCGGAGCCGGCCGCGACAGCAGCGCCAGCCCGCGCTCCACAGACGCCTTCGACAGCCCCAGGTACGAGGCGATCGTCGACGACTTCGCCTGACACCCCTCCGGCCGCAGCCCCAGCGCCTTCACCTTCACGTACACCGACAACGCCACATCCTGGTAGTACGGCGAGGACACCAGACGCATCGGCACCCGCACCCGCTGCCGCCGAACCGGCGCGGCGTTGCCCAGGGAGTTGCCGATCAACTCGGACAGCGCAGCGGCCTCCGCCGCCACGGCGCTCACTGGCCCACCCCGGCCGAAACACCAGAAGCGATCACCTGGCGATCGTGAGCCGGACGGCCTGTGGACAGAGCCCCGAGGACAGCGACAGAGGCATGGGCGCTGACTGGACGGACAAGGGTTCCCGGTTGCGCAGTCGCCCGAAACAAGCAACAGCCCTGCTGAACGGCGGGACTTACGGGGCGAATCGGGCTGTGAAATCGGTCAAGACGTGACTTCAGAGACTCCCAAACGGGGGTAAAACGGGTGTATGTGGGCTGGCAAAAACCGGAGCAGTCGTGCAGAATGACGACGCCTCCCTCTTTGAAGGCGGGCATAACGAAGCCCCTCCTGTGAAGGCGGTGCTTCGGGTTCTGGCGAGAACCGAGATCGAACCGCTCGCAGCCGGCGGCAACCGGGGCGAGCAGCTCCTCCAAGAGGCCGGCAAGCCTCGCGGAGAGCAGATGGGCGCTGGGACTGGTGACGGGCAATCACCGGAAGCCACGCCCGGGGCGGCCAGAAGTCCTGCGATGCAGGCGCCGCCCCCGGAGACCTACGTCATCCCGACCCCCTCACCCGAGGGGTGAACCGGGGTGCGCTCGGACAGCACAAACGCCCCGTCGAAGGGCCAGCGGTCGCTCATGCGCTGCTGGCACCACGGCGGGGTGCTGTGTGACTGGGGCAGGGTACGGGTACCCTGATGCATGTCGATCACCTTTGACTCGCTGAAAAGGAAAGGGTGGTCGGCAGGCCGCGGACCCCTCCTACAAGGTCCAGTGGCCCGCCCCCTCGACTTGCTGAAGGTCGTGGGGGCCATTTTTCTGTTGATCAAGCTCGGACACACGATACTCCTTCGTACCGGAGCCCCGAGCCCCCGGGGCACACGTGTCGCAAAGCCAGACGACCACTGACGGCCCATCACAACCCAACACCCTCCTGCTGAATTCGTGCTTACAAAGGATCAACTGCGCCGATCTCACGGCCAGTGCCCATGATCCGAACAGGAATCGGCCCGGAATCCAAGAGGGTTCGCACGAACACCTCCGCCAAGCCCGCCAGGCGGGCACGAACCTGCCCACGGCTCCCGCCACCCGGGCGGCAACAGCGCCAATCCGTCCGCAGAACGGGCACTGAAACAGACCGCGCGGCACCGCCGATAGGCTCGCCGACGTGCAACAGCGACTGGCCCTCTTCGATCTGGATGGCACTCTGGTCGACCGGCAGGCGGCCTACAGCGAGGCCGTGGCCGGCCTGTGCCGAGCACACGGCTTCGACCCCTCCGTCGAACAATGGCTCCTCGCCCAACTGGCGGACCGCGCGAACCCGAGCGACTTCGCCCAACTGCGCACCGTCTTCCACCTGGACGAACCCGCCACGGAACTGTGGCAGGAGTACGTCGACCTGATCGCGGCCGCCGTCACCTGCCGTCCCGAAGTCCTCGAGGGACTGGCTGAACTCCGCGCCGCAGCATGGACGATCGGCATCGCCACCAACGGATCCGCCGACACCCAGCGCGCCAAAATTACCGCCACCGGCATTGTCGAGCTGGTCGACGGCGTCGCGGTCTCCGGGGACCTCGACGTACGCAAACCCAACCGACGCCTCTTCGAAGCCGCCGCCGCGCAATGCGGCCTGGACCTCTCCATAGGCGGCTGGATGATCGGGGACAACCCCTCCGCGGACATCGGCGGCGGCCACCAGGCCGGACTCCGCACCATCTGGCTGAGAGGCCTCCCCTGGCCCGACGGACTTCCCGCCGCCCACCACACCGTCGACGACGTCACCGACGCCATCAACATCCTGCTCAACGAGAACCCGGAATAGCACCGTGGACCAGCCAGTCGTCGGCATCCTCCACCCCGGCAGCATGGGCGCCGCCATCGCTGCCTGCGCAAGGGCCAACGCAGCCGCGGTCGTGTGGTGCTCAGCAGGGCGCAGCGCAGCGTCCACGGCGCGCGCCGAACAGTTCGGCCTGACGCCGGTAGCCACGCTGACCGAGCTGCTAGAACACAGCGACATCGTCATCAGTCTCTGCCCGCCGGCCGCTGCCGAGGACCTGGCCCACGATGTCGCCGCGCACCGCTTCGACGGCGTGTACCTGGAGGCGAACGCCATCAACCCCGAGCGGACGACGCGGATCGCCGGACTGCTCGAACCCGCCGCGACCATCGTGGACGGCGGCGTCGTCGGCTCCCCGCCCATACACGGCAAGAGCCCGGTGCTGTACCTGTCCGGCCCGGTCGCCGCGACCGAGCGGATCGAGGCGCTGTTCGCGGACACCGCAGTGCAAACGAGAGCGCTCGGCACGGAGATCGGGAAGGCTTCCGCCTTGAAGCTGGCGTACGCCAGCTTCCAGAAGACGTCGCGGGTCCTGGTGGCGCTCGCGGTCGGTATGGCGCGCGAGCACGGCGTTGACCAGGAGCTCATCGAGGTCGCCTCCCGGCGCACCGACTCATACCTGTCCGAGCCGCAGTACGTGGCCAAGACGGCGGCCCGCGCCTGGCGCTGGGGCCCGGAGCTGGAAGAGGCCGCCGACGCGCTCGCGGCCGCCGGCCTCCCGCCGGAGATGCTGCGCGCGGCCGCGACCACGCTGGCCCGGTGGCACGACGTCAAGGACGACCGCGAGCTCACACTCACCGACGCCCTGGAGCGACTCGCCCAGCCGTAACCCACGCTCATCCCGTCGACGCCTCCGCCCGCTGCACCAGCAGCTCGTCGATGAGCCGCGCCGACTCCTCCGGCGACGTCGCCGAGGTGTCCACCGTGAGATCCCAGACCATCTCTGGGTGCGCCTCCAGGTCCTCGCGGGTTGCCTTCCACGCCACCAGACGGGCGGCAGTGTCGTTGTCGCCCCGGCCCACGGACCGCCGCGCGGTCACTTCCCGCGAGCACCACAGCAGCACCAACGCCCAGTCGGCCGGATAACCGTCAACCAGGGCGCGGACACCGTCGACTTGCCCGAGGTGCACGACCGGAACTCCGGCCGCGAAGGCCGCGTCGAGCCCGGGGCGGTCGATAGCGTACGAGTTGCCGTACCGCCGGTTTGCGTAGATGACGTCGCCCGCGGACTCCAGCTCAAGCAGCTGCTCGGCAGTGCCCATCCGGTAGCCAGTGGACTTTCCCGAGCCCACCTTGAGCCGCGCGAACTGCCTATATCGCCCGCTCAGTTCGGCGAGTGCCGCCGTGATCGTGTCCTTGCCCGAGGCTGGCGGCCCATAGAGGATCAGGCCCTGGCTCATGACGTGCTCAGCTTTCTTTCGTCCTTAGTCGACCACAACTCAGCATTCGGATCCTTCTGCAGAGCCGCCTGGCATCGGGGGCACTCAGACGCGAGTGCAAGCCAAGCTCCCATCGACCAGCTGACATCGCTACGGAAGGCTCTGCACTCACAGTTGTCGTGACAACCCCATCCGGTGTTCGTGGAACAGCAGACGTAGGGCCAAGAACCAGCATGTAGGGCCATGGGGTGCCCACAGCTGCACCGGCCATCTGTCGCCGCGCCCTCCCATGAGTGCTCGGGAACCTCGCTAGGGGGCCGGTGGGCGTGTGTCACGAATGGGAACGGAGAAGCGTATGGCTGAACTCTCCCGTGTTCAGGCTGCCCAGTCTGCTGAGGGATGGCCTGCCGCTCCTCAAGATTGTCGGCAGCCTCGTCGACCTGATGAAGCCAGTTGGCTTCGTCGAATTGAAACCACTCACCTGACATGCGCTTGTCGGCGAAGTGGCGATGCAGCTTGGCCTCAAGGTCCGGGTCAGCTGTTTCCCGGCTCCACCACACACGTAAGGGAAACGGCGACGCAGTTTGTAACTGGCGCAGCCGTTTTTCGACGTTTCCGGTCTTCCCGATCTTTACGGGCGCAGGCTGGTCCGAGGAGCTGATGGCATAGAGGAAGGTCGTCATTTCCGCTCCAGAGGATCAACGGGACACAGCTCCAATTGCCTGGCGAGCTTGATCGGCGAGCGAGATCGCCGAACCCAGGCGGTTGTCAACCACCAGGTGTGGCACGGCCGGCCGCAGATCGAGATCAATCGTCTTCAGATACTCGTTCCATCGCTCCAGCTTCCAGGTGTCACGCGCAGCGCCACGGGCCGAGATGTACTCGTGCATCGACTCCACATCGCAACGCACCCAGATCGGCGCGACGTCCACGCCCTGAGCGGCGCACCTGTTGATCAGCCGTTGCATCCACTCCTCGTCGGTGAGCTCCGCGATGAACGGAGCTGTTACGACTGAGCTGATGCCGCACGCCACGTTCGCGTAGACGACCTGCATCAGCGCCGCGTACTCGGCCGGCCGTACCTTCTCCCGATAGATCTGAGTGTGCCGGTCATGCGGCTGTGCACCCAATGCTGTGAGTAGCGGCTCCACCAGCGGCCTGGTCAGAGGATCCTTATCGACTAGCGGCCAGCCCGTTAGCTGCGTCAGGAATCGAGCGAACTCCGTCTTCCCCGAACCAGCGAACCCGCCGACCAGCACCACGCACGGCTTGTGTGGATCGCCACCGGTGCGGCGACGCTTCCAGGCCTCCATCACTCGCTGCTGCCACCCGTAGCTGTCGAATCCACCACCGTCTGCGATCCGCGTCAACGCCCGCTCTACCGCGATGACGTGGGAGCCGTTGCGCTGCTCTGGCAACGGTGTGACCTCAAACTGCGCTGTTTCCTCGCCCGGAAGCGCCGGCCGGAAACCCAACGACGGCTCCGTGGCTCGGTACAGCAGGCAGTAGACCCGCCTGTACGGAGGACCGGGATAGCTCTCTCCCGTCTCGTGCATGCTCAGCGTCTGAGGGTTCGCCGCCGGAACTTCCAGCCCTGACTCCTCAGCGAGGAGTCGGAGCCGCTCACCGGCATCCTCCAGGGTCAGCCCGTGCGCCTCGCGATGCTCACGCAACTTATCCGGACGCCACCCGGCGCGCTTCCGTCCCACCCCTTGATCCTCCGTAAGCCTCATACCCCGGAGCCTAGGTATGGGCTCCGAAAATCCATGTGTAGTTAGTCGTTGAAAACGCGTTGAAGAACTCGTTCACAGAAGTGACGAGCGATCCGTGATGTTGCTCAGCCTCCCCAGCGAGTGTGATGGGCCCCACAAGACAAACAGGTCCGAGGGGTGCACGTGATCAGTGGACGCGATGTCGAGACGTTGCCGCAGAGCCTGGTGGCAGCGTACCCCCTTAAGGCTTATTCACTTAAGGGGGTGGGGTGGGAGGCTGGCCACATCAGTGAAGCCGGGGTGCTCGCGCGGATGTCGTCATGTGACGAGGAGCCGGTATCTCATGCGGTACTTGTGTGCTGCCTTCGTCAGGAGAGACACCTCGATCGGTCGATCACCGTCGGAGTACACGACCCGGAAGGTGAGCATCACGGGCATGTCCTTTGGGAGCTCAAGGGCTACAACCTCTTCCTCCGTTGGGATCTCCGAGGAGACCTCGTCCACGAAGGCGCGGGGTGGATAGCCCAGCTCATTCAAGAGAGTTGGCGTGCCACCTCTGATCTTCCTGCGGTCCATCATCGCGGTTCCCTCAGCAAGATCGAGGGGGTAGTACGAGCAGGTGAGTTCCGTAGGTTCATCGTCGAGCAGGAGGATCTGCTTGCGCAGGAGCGCGCGCTCTCCCTCGCCAAGGCCGAGGGTCATCGCCACCTCGTGGGGTGGCGCGACGGCTCCTACATCAAGGAGCTTCGTCGAGCCACGCTGCGACTGCTTCGTTGCCTCCGTGATCCAACGGTAGGGCTCGCCGGCTCCTGCTGGCGGCATGTAGACGGCTGGCGAGACGGCCTGCTGGGTGCCGCCTTTGACGAACACGCCCTTTCCCGGATGGCCGACCAGCAGGTCCTCGTCCTTCAACATGAGCAGGGCCTTCTGCACGGTGGTACCCGCGACGCCGTACTGCTCCATCAGAGCTGGTGTCGAAGCAAGCTTTGCTCCGGGCGCCAGGTCGCCCCGGGTGATCTGCCTGCGCAATGTGGCAGCGATCTTCTGGTGGGCCGACCGCTTGTCCTCGAACGATCTAGCCATTCAGCTGGCCTGCTTCCTCTGTCGGTACTGGATGTGTCGGGTCATGGTCATGACGCTGACTTCGATCGGCTCTCCGCTGGTAGATGCCGTGAATCGGGTCAGAATCAGCACGGGCGTACCTGGTGGCAGGTTCAACGCTGCGCATTGTCCGGAGCTGGCTGTGGCTGCGGAAACGTCTTCGAGCGGTTCGTCTTCAGGGGTGAAGCCGAGTTCGGTCAGCAGCGTGACTGCGCCCCCTGGAATCCTGCCGCGCCCGGCAAGGCGGGTGCCATGTGCGACACGGGCCGGGTAGTAGGAGTAAGCCAACTCGACCGGCTTGTCATCCAGCAGAATCAACCGCTGACGTACCACGACCTTCTCGTCGGGTCCAACGCCGAGGAAGTCTCGCACCGGGCCTGGGGGGTCGACCTCTTCGACCGCGAGCAGTCGCTGGCTGCCCCGTCGACCCCGTGCTGCTGCTTCCGCGCTCCACGCGTCAGGCTCCCCCGCCTGACGTGCTGTGAGGTACGGCTGAGCATCACCAATCCAGGCGTCCTTGCTGCCCATGTTGTATCCCCTCGGTCCTTCCTGACCTGCCGCAACCTTAGTGCCGTACTACTTCGCCCAGCATGGATAACCTTAGGGCTTGTGGCCTTAAGGCGTATGCCCTTATGGTTGCGTGAGCGGCCCTCGAAGGAACGCGCCGCCAGGGAAGTGCCGACTTGGCCTGCGCGAACGCACAGCCTCGCCTCGCCCACCTCCGAGAGGAGCACCACCCGTATGTACGTCTCTCCGATCTCTCCCAGCATCGCGGCCGCGCCACTGACTACGTACGCGAGGTTCGAGCGGCCGCTGCTGGCGTTCGTGAACGAGCTGCTGTCCCCGGTGGACTACCAGCGCGGTCCTCAGCTGGCCCTCATGGCGTGGGCGGAGGCGTTGGGCTCGCTGGAGATCACCACCGAGGCTGGGATGGAGAGGGATATTCCACTCTGGCTCGCCGACGCGGTCCGTCGCGTGGTTCGCGAGCAGACCTCCCCGGCGGCCTCGGTCGGCCGCGTCGTCACGGTTGTTACATCGGACGGCGAGCCCCACGGCCTCGCCACCGCTGGTTCTGAGGCGCCGGCTTTCGACTGCATCGTCGCTTTACCGCTGGCTTCCTGACACACGCCGGGTCTTCGGACCCGGCTCCCCCACCCGGAACCGCCTGCGGGCGGCGCCGGATGAGGGAGCCGGAACCTCGGTCCCCTACTGCAAGATCGCAGAAGTCGTCCGCCCGTCGGGGCGGCCGGGGTTGATGCACCACCAAATCCCCCGGGTTCTCGACTCACCTGCATGCACGTTGCAGCGCTATGCGCTGTCCGTCCTCCAGGACGCCGGGTCTCCCGTGCGCCTGGCGGGCGGAGAGAGCACCGCCACGCAGCCCCTCCCCCGCCGTACGCAAGGAGATCCCGCGTGACCATCACGTCTGCGATGCCCACGGCCCGCAAGCGTCTGACCCGGACCCGCACGAAACAGGTCAGCAGCCTCCCCGCCATCATCGTCTCGAAGCTGCTCCCCATCGACATCGACCTGCTCCCCGGCACCGAGAGCCTGGTCTGCCCCAACTGCAGGACCTGGTGCCCCATCACCGGGCACGATGGCCGCAACCCGAAGCTGGTCCCCCACCACGCCGGCCGCGCCGGCACCGCCGAGCCGCGCCGGTGCATCGGCAGCAACCGCAAGGTGAAGCTGGACCTGACGATCGCTGAGTGGCGGGAGCTCCTGGCCGACGCCATCACGGAGGCGTCGTCCCGGCGACCGACCAACGTGCTGCGCAAGCCGAAGGTCGCGCCAGCCCCGGCCACCGCCCACATCGCGGCGCCGGACCTGGACGCGAACGGCGCGCTCCGGCTGTTCCGGATGCACTGCGAGCAGTGCGAGGTCTGCCAGGAGTCTGGTCATGCTCACTGCGACAAGGGCAACCCGCTCGCCCGCCTCTACCTTTACAAGCTCTACAACGCGCCTGGCCGGGTGGTTGCGCAGCAGGAGGTAGAGGAGCCGGGCGACGGCCGTGCGCCGTGGCTGCTGAGGGAGATGAAGTGGGCGTCGACGGAGACTGCGGTACGCGAGACCGACACCCGGCGTGCGCAGCTGCCCGCTGGTGACGCTCCGCTGGGCAGCCCGCTGGTTCCACTGACCACGCTCCATCCCAAGCGCCTCGAGCGCTGAACCGCCCCGCACGAACGACCACGGCCCCGGCCGACCCGATCACCTCGGGTCGGCTGGGGCCGTGGCTGCTCGTACGACCAGCCAAAACGAGCGGCCCCGGGATTGCGCCCCAGGGCCGTTCAGCAGGTCAATCCGTGAGAGGAAATCCCTTGAGTCTCATCATGACATCTCCCGCGCCTCCTGGTGCACGGGGAGATAGCAGCCCGGACATGGACGACATGCTGCGCCGGGCCCGTATGGAGGACCAGCGCCGTTCGCAGCGGCCGGTGCTTCCGGTCTGCGTCCCCGGTCTGTACGTCCAGCACGGCGACCGTGGCTTCGTCGCCCACATCACGGCCTCCGAGTTCGCCTTCAGCACGGTGCGCGGTCTGACCGTGTCGGTGCTGATGGCGTACGGGACTGGCCAGGCGACCGCCCACACCGCTGAGTGGCTCGTCTCGGAGCTGCTCGGCAACGCCGTGCGGGCCTGCGGTGATCACGTGCCCTTGGTCGTAGAGGTGTACGTCACCGGGCGCAGTGTCCAGGTGAACGTGCACGACCCCGCCGCCGATCTGCTGCCGCGACGCAGTGCGGTGGCGATGGACAGTGACAACGCGGAGTCCGGGCGCGGCCTGGGTCTGTTGGACATGTTGGCGCCCGGCTGGGACGTCGTGTCCTCTCCGGTCGGCAAGCAGATCCGCTGCCATATCGACGCCAAGTAGGTCAGTCCGCCGCCAATACACGAGCCGGCCCCGGGGATTCCGCCCTGGGGCTGGCTCGTACACGGATCTTTTGGGAGGCCCAAATGAAGATGCGAGTGTCCGTCGCCCTCGTGCGCAGCCACGCCTACGTGCCGGTCTCCACCGACGCGATCGGGCGGCCCCGCGCCGCCTGCGTCGATGAGGACCCCGAGCTGTTCTTCCCGATCGGTGACACCGGCCTGGCGCTGCTCCAGATTGAGGAGGCCAAGGCCGTCTGCCGCCGCTGCCCTCTGATCGAGAGCTGCCTTGAGGGCGCGCTGGAGCGGGGCGAGGCCGCGGGCGTGTGGGGCGGGCTGTCCGAGAAGGAGCGCCGTTCCCTCAAGCGCCGCGAGGCCCGTAAGCGCGCCGCGGCCGCGTCCGCCTGACGCCCGCCGTACGGGAGCGACAGTCAACTCCCCGCCCGCACCACGCTGTTCTACCAGGCCAGCCGCCCGCACCACGGGCGGCCGGTCTTTCGCACGTCTGCAGCCCGGGAAAGTCTCGGGCCTGCATCCTCGCAGGAGAGCCCATGCACAGCAGTACCCAGCTCGACACCGCGACGACCGCCACCGGTTCCACTCGGATGCCGGACTCGCTGTGCACGCACACCCCGAAGTGCCCGACCGCCGACAGCCCGGACCGCGAGGCCGCCCACGCCGTGGCCAGGCACCCGGAGCAGGGCTGGAGCCTGCTGTGCAACGGCGTCCTGGTCTTCGACGACACCGGCGACCTGCTCCCCGACGGCCGGATCGTCAACCCGCACCGCCCCACCGACGGGGCGCTGTCCTTCCGGCTCACGGACGCCCACGCGCTCATCGGGGGCACGTCCGGCAGCGGGAAGACCAGCGCGGCGGCCGCGATGCACAAGGCGGGGGCCCTGGCCGGTACCGCCGTGCCCCCTCGATTGGCCTGACAGCTGCCAGATCCGCTCGTACAGATCGCCTACCACCACTGCGGCCGGGTCGGGCGGTGACGGGGAGTCGGACAGTCCCTTTCGGTCCCGCATGGCGGGAGCTGCGGACAGTTTCGAGCCCGCCCCCCAGCACTCCCCCGGACCCGCCGCCCGCACCGCGGGCGGCCGGCCTTTCAGCGCGGTCAGCTCCGGGAAGGCAACGGCCCCTCGGGGCCCATTTCGGCTCTGCCGACCGCCGTTTCGGGAGCAGCCGCCCGCGTTTCGGGAGCGGCCCCCGCCGTTTCGCGCCCACCCTGAACGACCCCTTCCGGAGGCCTCCATGACGATGACCGACTGGCCGCGAACCGCGGCCGAACCCGACCCCGAGGCGGCTGTACCGGCCGCCGTTTCGGGAACGCCCGAGCCGGTTTCGAAGACACCCTGCACCGTTTCGCAGGCGCCGGACTTCGCTTCGGGGACGGAAAGCGGAAGCGGAACGGAGACCCCCTCAGGGAAGCTGACGGGCACCCAGAAGTGGACGGCGGGAGCGATCGTCGTGGCCGCGCTCGCTCTCGCGGGCATCGGCTTGTACCTGTCCTTCGAGCACGTCGCGGAGTTCGCTCACGAGGAGCTCCGCTTCGGCTCGCTGGGCAAGGGGCAACTGTTCGCGGTCGGCGTCGACGTCGGCATCATGGTGATGATCGCGGTCGATCTGCTGATGGCCTGGCTCAAGCGTCCCATCAGCTGGATTCGCTACCCGGTGTGGCTGCTGACGGCCGCCACTGTCGTCCTCAACGCGGCCTCCGGAGCCCCGGAAGGGGCCTGGAAGCTGCTGGACTATGTAGCTGCCGGTGCCCACGGCGTCGTGCCGGTTCTCTTCATCATGGTGGTGGAGCTGGGCCGCACTTCGATCGACCGTGTCGTCCGGCCTGACCAGGACGAACGGGACTCGATCCCGTGGCTGCGGTGGGTCCTCGCCCCGGTCGCGACGGCTCGGATCTTCCGCCGGATGCGGCTGTGGGGTGTCACTTCCTACCCGGAGATGACCCGCCGCGATCAGCAGCTCATCGCTTACGAGCAGTGGCTCAAGCGCAAGTACAAGGGCGACATTTCCGAGGCGAGTGAGGATGAGCTGCTGCCGATGAAGATGGCGCCGTACGGCTACACCGTTGACCAGGCCCTGGCCATGCCCGATGAGCAGGAACAGGCAGCTCAGGAGCGGGAGGAGGAAGCCGAGCGGCGGCGCCTGGATGCGGAGACGCGCAGCGAGGTCGCCCAGGCGGCGTCCGAAGCCGAGCGGCTGCGCGCCAAGGGCAAGGTGGAGGCGGTCCGTGCGGAGGTCGACGGCCAGACCGGCCAGGCCCGCGCGCACGCTCGTGCCCAGGTCAGCGCCGCTGAGCGGGCAGCTGAGCGGGAGGAAGCGGCGCTGGAGACGGCCGTCATCGCCGAAGCTCGTGCCCGCGAGGCGGAGGCGGAGCGCAAGGAGTCCCAGGAGCGTGAGGCGAAGGCCGAAGCGGACCTTCGAACTGCCGAACTGGAGCGCCAGGCAGCCGAGAAGCGGAAGGAAGCGGCGGAGGCCGACCGGGTCGCCATGGCGGAGGCACAGGCGGTCGAGACGGAGCGTATCGCCGAAGCCCGGAGGGCTACGGCCGAAGCTGACGCGGCTGCTGCCGAAACAGAGAGGGGCGCTGCCGAAACGCGCCGCCTCGCCGCCGAAGCCGACCGGCTCACGGCGGAGGAAGAGGAGCGCACGTCGACCGCTCGCGCCAACACGCAGGCCGCCCGTGAGCGTGAGGCCGAGACCGAACTCCGTGCCGCCGAAAAGCGGCTCGCCGCCGCCGAAACTGAGCGGCGCGCGGTCGAAATCGAGGACACCGCGAAGCTGAGCCCGCGCGAGCGGGCGGTCCGCAAGGTCGCGCGCCTGGCGCTCGCGGCCGGCGTCGTGCCGGTCGGCCTCGGTCCCGACGAAATCCACCGCGAGCTGTGCCGGGTGATCTCGATCGCCGATGTCCAGCGCGAGTTCGACGTGTCGTCCACGGACACCGCCTCGAAGTACCGCCAGGAGGCCGTCACGCTGCTCGCCGGCGGCTACCACCCCTGATCCACCGTCCGGCACACACCAGTGAGGGCCAGCCCATCGGAAGTGGGCTGGCCCTCGCTGCGACTGCCGGAAGCAGTCGACAGCCCGACCAGTACACCAGGAGGGAATCCCAGCCGTGAACAGCAACAACGACCCGAACTACTCCCCTCTGCGCGACGTCGCGCAGAGCCCGGAGGCAACTGCCCGGTACCTGGCCGACGTTCAGCGGGTCCTGCTGGACATCGGCAAGAACCTGGAGACCCTCGCGGCCGAGACCCGTGTGCACCTGCGCGACACGCACGTGGAGGGCGACCGCTGGTACCACGCCAGGTTGCGCGCGCTGCCCGTCGAAAAGGCCCTCGGGAGTGTGCTCAAGAACCTGAACAACCTGACCGCGGGCCTGGAAAAGAGCGCCTATAAGCGCCGCGCCCACGACGAGGGCGTTGTGAATACGGTCAAGGACAGGAAGGAAAAGGAGCTGGAAAGGCAGCGGAAGAAGAACCCGCCGACCCTCCAGGCCGCCCCCCACCCGCCGCAGCAGGGTGCGCCGAACCAGAATTCCGGATATGGTGGTCCCACGTCGATTTACGACCTCGGTAGGGAGTCGGCGTGACGCGCCCCCTCAGCAGTGCCGAACGCTCCATTCAAGGACGGAACGGATGGCTGCAGGAGGAAGAGCGCAAGGCGATCGAAAGCCGCGGTGAAATCGGCCGGATGGAATTCTGGCTCCGCGTTACTCGGTCCGAAATCACCAGGGAAGTCAAGGCTGGGCGCGGCGATGTCATCGCCGCGTTCACGCTGGTCTGCCGCCTTTTCAAGCTCGTGCTGGAGAAGCGGCAGGCGGGCGACCCGCGGCTGTTCGACCACCTCATGCAGTACGCGGACACCGTCCTGAAGCAGCACGGCCCGCGTAACTGAGCGTCACCCGCGAAGGCCCCGCCGGACTCCGGCGGGGCCTCGCGCACGTAAAGCGTGCACACGTGCACGTGCACGCGCGTGCACACGAGATCCCACTGTCTGTCAAGTCCCCCTGAAGGGAGGTGCACTGTGTCCGACGAGTCCGACGACACCGGCGGCGGAACCCTGGTTCACGGTCCCTGGAGCGGTGATTCCACGTACGCGCTGCCGCCGATCCCGGATTTCATCGACACCATTCCGCCGCCGGAAGACATTCCGGAGGCTCCCCCGGAGCGTCCGGAGGAGTCGACGATAGAACTGCCGCCGATTCCGGCTGCCCCTGACCCGGCGATGGCGCTGCGTTCCGAAGGAATTGCCGCACCTGAAACCGGTGAAGACGAAGATGAATACGAGGAAGGCGAATACGAGCAGCCTCGTTCTCTCGCTGACCGCCTCGGTGACTGGTTGGAATTCCGGCTGGAAATGGAGCGGGCCAACCATGAAAGCGAAGCGCCTTTTCGTGAGGCTGAAATAGCCCGGAAGGCGGCGCTGCTGGAGGGCCGCACCGCGCAGGAAGTCGCGATGATGGAGCAGAACGGAAAGCTCCACGCCGCGATGATGAAAGCGAAGGGCGACAAGGCGGCGGCGCGCGGAAAGGTCGATGCCGACCGCACGAAGTCGTCCGCCTCTGGCCTGGGGGCGGACAAGGGCCGCTCGAAGGCCGGCGGCGGGGGCGGGTCTTCGCGTGGCGGGGGCGGCAGCGGTCCGTCCCGCAACAACTCGAGCCCGGGGCCGAACCGGTCCGGCGGCTCGCGCGGTTCCAACTCCGGCGGCCCCAGCGGCCGTTCGGGGTCCGGATCGACCGGGGGCGGCGGAGGCGGCAAGGGCGGCACGAGGGGCTCCCAGACGGGCTCTGGCGGCCGTGCAGCCGGTTCCGGGCGCAGCGGTTCGTCCGGCGGGTCGAAAGGCTCGCAGACGGGCTCTGGCAGCTCCGGCCGGAACGGCAACTCCAAGGGCGATGGCGCAAGTCAGACGTCCGGCGCCCGTGCCGAGCGGGTTCGCGGCCGCCAGGAGCGCGCCGGGGTCCGGCGGGCCGGGCGGCAGGAGCGGCGCAGCACCGGGCACGCCGCCGGTGTCGCGGACCGGACCAAGGACCGCGACCAGGCCCGCGCCCGGCGGCAGCAGGCGTGGGAGGACCGCCGCGCGAAGCGGCAGGAGCGGGACGCGGCACGGAAGGCGAAGCGGGAAGCCGCGGCGTCGGCCACGCCGGGCCGCACCACGTTGGGCCAGGCCGTCGGCAAGGAAGCCCAGCGCCGCTTGGACAAGCGCCGTGCCGACGCGAAGGCCGCCAAGGGCGCCAAGGACGCCAAGGCCGGCACCGAGAAGGTGAACCTGACCAAGGACAAGGACTCGAAGGCCAAGGGCACCGACGGCAAGGAGGGGAAGACCGCCAAGGACGGCCCGGACGCGGCCTCCAGCGCCGCGAAGGGTGGCAAGGCGGGCGATGCGCCGGGCACCGGCTCAACGGCCGGTGACGGGGCGTCTGACGGTGCGAAGAAGCGGCGCCGGTTCCGGTTCCGGCGCACAGGAGGCACGGACCGGGCCGGACGGCGTGGACGTACCCGCCGCTCCGGTCGCACCGGCCGTACGGGGCGCGGCCGTACGGGTCGTGCCGGTCGGCGCGGCCGTCCGGCGGACAGCCTGTTCGGCGCGGAGGACTCCACCCCGACGGTGGAGTGGCCCGACCGTCCCACCCGCCCGCCGCGCACCGACGTCAAAGGCGAGGACGACGTCGTCGACGCGGACCTTGTCCCCGACGGACCACTGCCGCCCGCGCCGGAACGGCACACCGCACGGCCCGGCACCAGCCGACCGATCAGCACGGAAGGGAGCAGCGTGAGCAGCTCGGAGGTCAGCAGGCCGACCGGCGCGGGCAACTTGGCCGCCCAGCACCGCACGGACATCACGTTCGACGAGTACCTGATGGAGATGGCGAACATCTCCATCCAGGCCGCCTCCGACCAGGAGCGGGCCGAAGCCCTCGCGGAGGCCCTCGACAAGGTCGCCGACGCCCTGCGGGACATGGCCACCGACCTGATCGGCGACCACAACGTCACCACCGAGGTCACCGAACTGATCTCGGACCTGGCCGACGCCGCGGCCCGCATGAAGCAGCAAGCCGAACGGTGCGCGACCGAGTGCGGACTGGCCCTGCAGGCCGCCAAGCTCGCGGCCGCGATGGTCGCCCGCGTGTACGGCGAGGACATGGCCGCCAAGGAAGACGCGGGCCTGAAGTACACGTCGGCCGCCGCCCACCACGACTAAGACGAGGGAGGAAACCCGCTGATGAGCAGCGATCTCGCACCCCGCCCCAGCGGCGCGGTGCCCGCGCCCGCCGACGGCGACCACCGCTACAAGGCCGTCCAGGCCAAGCTCGACGCCCTCGGGCGCGCGCTGGATGACGCCGGGCTCGGCCTGGAGGAGCTCGTGCGCAGTATCAAGAGGAACGCCAAGCGTGCCGAGGACGCCGCCCGCGACGTCGACAACGCCGAACTGGACCCGAAGTTCGTGGAGCTGACCAGCAACGTGAGCGTTGCCCTCGGGGGCGCCGGGGTGCAGGTCAAAAAGCTGCACGACACCGCGCAGGAGACCGCCGACCTCACCTACGAGACCAAGCGCACCCACTCGAAGCTGTACGGAGCGCTGGACGACATCCGCTCCAACCGGCGAGAGAAGACCCCCAGGCCGGGCTTCTTCAACCGCTGACCCCGCTCCCCCACCCACCCCGCCACGGGCGGCCCCGCACCAACTGCGGGGCCGCCCGTGCCTTTTCCCGAAGGAGAAGCTGGTGACCACGCCGCGCAGTGTCGCGCTCGAACGCCTCGCCTACACTCTCGCCGCGCCCGTGCTGGCTGTGGCCCCGAACCTCTACCCCGACAGCCCCGTCAACCATGTCGTGCAGCTGGCCGGGGCGGCCGGGATCGGCGGCTGGTTCCTCGCGGCCAAGAGCGATGAGATCGGCGCCGGACGCAAGATCCTGCGCTGGTCCCCGCTGGTCCTGGCCGCCGCCGTCGACGTCGCCGCCAAGACCACCACCGGCTGGGGTCCGTACTGGATGGACGCCCTGCTCGCCGCCGGTTGGGCGGCGGCCGGCTACCTGGTGATGCCGTTCTCCCGGCACACCCGCCGCCGCCACCGTCCCGCCGTCGCAGCCCCGGCCCTGCAGCCGGCGCCCGCCGAAGTCCTCGAGGAGTCGGTGGCGCAGCCGGACGACGGAGCCGACCTGCTCACCCGCGACGCCAGGGTGCTGTGGGAGCAGGCCGGGATGCCCGGCCGCACGCACATCGTCAAGGCCACCCGCCACCCCGGCATGCAGCACGACATGACGATCCTGCTGCGCGCCTCGGAGACCGGACGGCCCATCACCGGCCTGTCGGAAGCCGCGGTCGCCGCCCCGTTCGGCGTGCACTCCAGCGATGTCGTCCTGGCGGAGGTCGCCATCCAGCCCGGCCGCCAGGGCGGGCCCGGCTGGATGGAGGCCCGCATCACCCCCGACGCCAACGCCCGGCGGCGCACCAAGCCGACCGCGCAGGAGCGCTGGACGGACCGGGTCGGCGGGCCCAAGGGCGGCGCCCCGGGCTCCGAGCTGGTCCACAAGACCCGCGACGACGAACGCGGGGTGACGTTCTACCGGGCGAGGATGGCCGACTCCACCGAGACCCCGCGCATCGACCTGGCCAAGGTCTGCCGCGCGCTGAAGCTGCCCGAGGACGACTCCTGCGTGTTCGTCCTCATCGACGGCAGTGAGTTCCTGATCAGCGTGTTCGACTCCCCGCCGCTGTCGCAGATCTTCCGGGCGACCCGAGAGCTGCTCACCCCGGACGCCAAGGGCATGTATGTGTGCGGGTTCACCATCACCGGCCAGCCGGTGAAGACGATGGTGTACCAGCACGACAAGAACGCCGCGGCCCACGGCCTGACCCTCGGGGTCAGCCGGTCGGGCAAGACGCAGTTCTTCGCGATCCACATGGCCGCCCAGTCCCTGGACGGGGAGGTCGTGTGGCTGTCCACCGTCCGCAAGGACGAGAAGACCACGGTGCTCGGTCGGTACATCGACCGGCAGGGCTCGAACGCGCTGTGGATGGCCCGCTCGCTGCGGGCGGCGAAGGCGCTGTGTGAGATCAGGGCGGAGATGCCCTGGCCGCACGACGGTCAGCCGCACGACTACAAGCCGGGCGATCCGCGCTGCCCGTACCGGCAGCTCAACGTCTACGGCGATGAGTTCATGACCGCGGCGCAGGACGGGGACTTCGGCGAGTTCATCCAGAAGGACGGTGAGGACCTCACGGTCACCGGGCTGAAGTACGGCATCGGATTCAACCCGGCCGGACAGTCGCCGTTCGCGCATAACGGGTTCTCCACGGAGATGAAGGACAACCTGCGGCAGAACAGCAGGCCCGTGATCTTCAACATGGGTTCGCCCGGCGCTACCCGCAAGGCTGCGGAGGGCACCATGGAGAACGCCTACGACGTGCCGACCATCCCGGCCCGCTACTCCCGCAGCGAGGGTTCCGCGATCGAGCGGGCCATGCGCGGCGAGGCCGACCCGGAGAACGGCGTCAGCACGGGCGGCGTTGCGGTCATCGTCCTCGACAACGGCCGCGCCGTGCTCATGCGGTCGCTGTATGCGGACTTCGACACCGACCTGTCCAACCTGTTCCCCGACGAGGTCAACCGGCTCACCGACTACGAGATCAGCGAGCTGGAGAAGCGCGGCCTGTGGTTCGACTGGAACGAGCCCGTGCGGCCCGGCGAGTTCTGGCCCGAGCCCGAGGAGGACGACGAGGGCGAAGGCCGCTCCCGCCGGCGCGGCGGCGGAGGCGGCGGAAAGGGCGGAGGCGGGCGCGGCTCCAAGGGCGGCGGCCGCCGCTCCGAGCAGGTCGCCTCTCCCCGCCAGGCGCTGGAGGCCATCAAGAGCCTCACCGACGCCTGATCACACCCACCCATCCCCGGGGCTGGCACGCCCGAGTGAGGCCAGCCCCACCGACCCCTTGTGAAGGAGCATCACCACCGTGGCCCTGTCCATCTCCGCCGCCGTGCTGCTGGGCATCATCGTTGTCGTCCTGGTCAAGGGCGGCTACGTCCGCGTCGGCTCCGCGCTGGCCTGCGCGCTGTTCGGCTTCACTCTCGCCGCGACTGGCCTCGCCCCGGCCATCAACACAGGCCTTGCCTCGCTCGCCGGACTGATCTCCAGCTTCTGATTACGCCTCTGTCCACGGCGGGTCGTGCGTGTAGTTGAGTCCGTCGCAGAAGCGGCAGTCCCACTCCGAGGGCACCTCCCACTTGTCGACCCAGATGCCGACCTGCTTGCCCACGAAGAAGTTGTCCCCGCCGCACCATCCGCACTCGAAGACGAACTCCACCCGATCCCCTTCCCCTCGCCTGTTGATTCGAGGATGCCCGGGGCGCGTGTGCGGTGACTACCCACCGCCATCACCCAACTCCCCTTCTGCACGACGTCGAAGGGCGCCGCTGGACAACCACCAGCGGCGCCCTTCGCGTTCCCGCCAGGAGCTCACGATGCCCCACACCCCGCCCTCCCCCGCCACAGACCACCCCGCTCCGACTACCCAGGCCGCCGCGCCGCCGGTGGAATTGACCCTCGAGGAACGCCTGGCGTTCATCAACGCGGCGATGACCGTGCGGCTGGACGAAGCGGCCGTCGCCTACGAGGTCAACACGGCGCACATTCCCATCGAGCCCGTGGACCTGGCCGACGTCGTCACCGGCCCCGTCGACACCGGGCCCGCTCCGCTGCCGGAGCTGTACCCGACCCCGGTCGCGGCCCTTCTACAGCGCGCCCACCACCGCCTGCTCAACGGCGGCTGGTGCAAGGACGCTCTGGTCGACGAGGACGGCGCCCGCTGCATGCTCGGGGCCATCCGGATCGAGGCCCGCGGCAACAGCGGCCTGGAAGCCGACGCGGCCGCCGTGCTCCTGGACGCGATCCGCCGACGCTTCGGCGCCGACGTCGACTCCGTGCCGTCCTTCAACGACGCCCACGGCTCCGGCCGGATCCCGATCCGCATGGTCGACCAGGCCGCCGGCCTCGCCGACGCCCGAAGCCTCTAACCCTCCTGCTCCGGACAACCTGCCTCGCACCCGAACCCCTCGCGGTCGGGTGCGGGCCAGGCCGTCCGGCCTGCGCACCAATCTGCCCACCACACGAACCCGAACGAGGGAGTCGCCCCGCCATGCAGTCCGACGACAAGCCCACCAACAGCCAGTCCATCAACGGCCACCAGAACAACCCGAGCTTCTTCGACCTGCTCGACAAGACGCCCCCGCCGCCGGCCGTCGATCCAGAAGGTGACCCCGGCGTGACGCGCTTCGCCCGGATGAGGGCGGCGTGGGACAACTCCTGGAAGCAGGGCGGCTTCCTCTACGAGCGCTGGGAGGACGTCCGGCACGCACGGTCCGCGGGCTGGCACGGGATGAGCAACTGGATCAAGGCGGCCCTCAGCCTGGCCAGCGTGTGCGCGTTCATCATCGTGCTGGACGCCGCCGGCGACATCGTCTCCGCCCTGGCCCACCGGATCGCCACCGCGACCCCGGACACACAGCTGGCGTCCGAGACCTCCAACAGCTTCTGGGCAGTGATCGACACCCCCGTCCGCACGTACATCGCCCAGCACACCAGCGGCCTCGCCGTCAGCGGATCCGCGGTCTACGCCTTCTGGAAGGCAGTGGGCCTGTTCAGCCTGGTCGGCGGCTTCTTCCACAGCACCGGGGCCCGCATCACCTACACCCTCTGGGGCGCGGCCAGCGTCGGCATGGTGTGGTCCGCCTCCCCCGCCAACGGCCGCACCGTCGCCACCGGGATCGCGGTCCTCGCCTGGACCATCGCCTCCGTCTTCGCCCTGCGCGGCCTGAGCCTGCGCCCGATCACCCACACGGCCTTCCAGCCTCACATCGACATCCGCCCCGAGGTCCACATTCCGCCGCAGCCCGCCCCGGCCCACGACGACCTGGACGACGAACCCGACAACGTCCACCCGCTCCAGCGCTGACCCGACGCCCTGCCTGGTCCTCGCCCGCCCCCTGTGGGTCTGGCGAGGTCCGGACAGACACCTCAGGCGCCTAACTCGTCAAGCCTGCGTGTCTCCGGCGTCTTCGGCATCGAGCGCCGCGTCCAGAGTGTCTCCGATCTGGATGAGGTCTTCCGCAGAGAGCTTGGGCGGAGTCCAGTGGCGTGCGCGTGCGTGATCGACGAAGGTCTCGTCCAGCGGGACGTGGTAGCGCTCGACGTAGTGAGCGAGGTCTGAGTACCAGAACCACTCGCCGTCAGTGTGCAGCTCCAACGCGCCGATGAGTTCGTTGCTCAGCGCGTCATGGACTGGTGATCCGGTGACGGCAAGGGCAGATCCTGAACGGAGATAACGCACCAGCTTCTCCTCGCCCGGGGCGGCGTGCTCGCGGACCGAGTCGCGAAGTGCAGGGCCGTCGGGGCGACCATGTGCCAGTTCCTGAAACTCACCTAGGAACCGGTTGTAGGGAAAAGATTCACTGGCCATGCGCGGAAGCCTATTCACGGCCTGCAGCCCGGTCACGCCGCCTCTAGAGCCCCGTCTGTCCGAAGGCCTCATGGGCCAAGCCGCCGGCTTGCATCCACTCGGTACCGCACGGGCTGCCACCACTCGAACAGCTCCGTCGCGGATGCTGCCGCCGACGGATCGCTCTTAGTTCCGGATTAGGCCGCCTGGCCGCCCACTGCGCCCCGCCGACACCCGCACGACGTCGGTGGGGCGCAGCGCTGTCCACCGACGACTGGAGGAACTGCCCGTGCTCATCCCCCGACCGCGCCGCCGGATCGGCCGGCCCCGACCGAAGCATCCCGGCCCCCGCTACCCGTACCGCCCCGACTGGCGGCCCGGCGCCCGGAGCAGGTGATGCCGCGCCCGAGGAAGAAGCGCCGCCGCCGCGAGGTGACCCGGTTGCCGCGCAGCGATGCGGCGCTGCCCGAGTACGACCGCAGCGCGGTGCCCGAAGGGCTCGTCACCAGGCGCCAGTTACAGGACATGGGCCTCAGCCCCGGCGGCAATCAGGGCCCGGTCGCGATCCTGCGCTGCAAGCTGTGCGCCACCCGGCCGCAGTGGTCCTGCACCCACCCCACCCGCGGCTTCCTGCTCCGCGTCGACCTGGCCACGCCCAAACGCGTTCCGACGCTCGCACAGGAGCGGGCGCTGGACCAGGCGATGGCAGCCCGACAGACCTGCGGCGAATGCGGGAGGCGGTTCTACATCTGCCTCTCCAAGAAGCTCGGGTGCTGCCTGGAGTGCCACGACGGCACCCCCGTGGACCCCAGCACCCTCATGGCTCCCCCGGTCTCCGCCGCGCACCGGCTGGCCGCGTCGAACCCCGTCCCGGCCACACCGGCCGGGACGGGGCCGCACAACCGGGCGGCCGCAGCACCGGCAAAGGCCGGCCGCCCGCTCCCCAACCCCTTACGAGACAGGAGAAGCCCAGCATGACGCATCGCTCCGCCCTCTTCGCAGCCGTCCTCGGACTGGGCCGCGCCGGGTCGAACATCGGCGATCACTTCGTACAGTCCGACTACTGCGCCCGGGTCAAGGGCGCCACCGACGACAAGCCCGTCCACTTCGCCGCCACCCCGGACGACGAACCGACCGTCCACGGCACGGCCGACGGCATCAAGGCCTGCGCCTGGCACTGCCTGACCTACACCGCCACCCAGGCCCTCGCGGTCGGGGCCGGCGCCCGGGCCCTGGGCATCCGGCTGCACCCCGGAGCCGCCGCTGCCGCGCTCGCCCTGTCCTTCCTCACGCACTACGCAGCGGACCGAAGGGTGCCGGGCGGGCTCTTGGAGACCCTCGCCGCGAAGACCGGCAAGGCCAACTTCTGGCGCCTGGCCGACCACGGCCTCAACGGCGCGTACTGCCTCGACTCCGCCTGGCACCACGGCTGGGAAACCCTCGCCGCCCTGGTCGCCACCACCAAGGCGACCACCCGGTGACCAGCTTCCGCACCCGCCTGGACCGAATCCGTGCCTCGGCATGCATTGCCACCCTCGCTCTCCAGCAGATCGAGGACGACCTGAACGCTGACGACATCGACGCCCACGAACTCGCCGCGATCCTGCGCGAGCTCCACGAAGACATCGACGTCCCCGGCGGTCTCTTTCCCGCGCTCGCCCAGCTGGTCAGCACCGCCGCCCGCCGGGCGTACCAGATGGAGCCGGACCGCGACTGCGAGGCCTCCTGGCCTCTGCATGAGGCCGCCGCCCTGATCACCGACACCACCGGGCAGCGCCTGAACTGGGCTGCCCGCTCCCTCGACCCGCAAGGAGACGTCGAATGACCTCCGTGCTGTACCCGGAACTGCCCGAGAACGGGCTCATCGTGCTGATCGGCGCCTCCGGCGCGGGCAAGTCCACGCTGGCCCGCACCTGGCCGGCCTCGCAGATCCTCTCGCTCGATGGTCTGCGCGGCGTGGTCAGTGACGACCCCGGTCGGCAGGACGCGACCGGAGACGCCGCCGACGTCCTCAAGCTGATCCTGGAACGCCGTATGGCCCGCAAGCTCAACACGGTCATCGACGCGACCAACGTCGAACAGCCCGTGCGGATGGAGCTGGTGATGGCCGCCAAGCGGCACGGCATGCCGACCGTCGCGGTCGTCGTCGCCACGCCGCTGCCGGTCTGCCTGGAGCGCCAGGGCCCGCGGCCGGACAACCGGCGCGTGCCCGAGGACGTCGTCCGCGCCCAGCACCAGGCCATGGTCCACTCGCACCAGCGGCTGGCCGCCGAAGGCTTCAACACGGTCGTCTTCGCGGACGCCCTGTACCGCCTGGAGCCGTTCCTGAAGCGGCTCTCGCAGGTCCGGGAGGCCGACCTTGGGCGCGACGGGAGCGAGGGCCTGGGCGACCTTCTCCTGGTCCGCCGCTTCTTCGGCCCGGAGATCCTGCCGCTGTGGCGATGGCGGCCGGGCTCGGACCTGGTGACCGGCCGGGACCGCGCCGCGGAGATCCGCCTCGGGCAGCAGTACCTCACTCTGGCGTTCCGCGACGACGTCGACGACGAGGGCGACTTCGGCTTCGACGTCCTGCTGCCCTGCCCCTTCGACCCGGAGTGCGCCGGGCAGGCGTGGGCGCCGGTCTACTCGGTCACCGACCTGCACAAGGCGCTGACCGGAGCCATGGACACCGACCCGGACATCGTCTGCACCGTCCACGGCGACGGCATCGACGACGACCAGGACGACGACCCCGCGGGACGCGCGGAACCTCAGGCGCAGTACGCCGACGCGGTCGCTTGAGCCGCGCAGCCGACGGACCGCACCCGCACCCGCTCACCCCCGGCCTGGGATGAGTGGTCGCACGGCTGCCGGGACTGCCACCTGCCGCTCCAAGGCGAGGCCGCCGGCCTCGCCGCGCACCGCCGCACCGCCCACACCCACGCCGGTGACGCCGGCGACCCATCACGATCCGGCTCAACCACTGACCAGGAGGCCCCGTGACCACCCAGACCAAAGCCGACACCTTCGCCGCGCT
This sequence comes from Streptomyces sp. NBC_00299, assembly GCF_036173045.1. Classification (GTDB taxonomy): domain Bacteria; phylum Actinomycetota; class Actinomycetes; order Streptomycetales; family Streptomycetaceae; genus Streptomyces; species Streptomyces machairae. The sequence goes on along the minus strand of NZ_CP108040.1, from coordinate 79,605 downwards.
CCGCGACTGCTTCGCCGCCGACCTCGCCGCCCTCATCGGCGACCACTCGCCTCGCGGCAACACCCCGAAAGCCTTCATCGACCTGGTCGAAGACGTCCGCAACGTCCTCGGCGCGTCCAGCATCAGCAACTGGCAGGACGCCAGCGAGGACCTCGACTCCGCCATCACCTACCTCACCGACGCGCTGACCAGCCCCGACGGTGACCAGCCCTCACTTCTGGCCTGGGCACGCACGCACCTGCGCGACGCCATCGCGACGGCCAGCTGAACCGCAAGCTGAGCGCACTCTGTGCCGCCCCGACTTGGGACCCGCCGGGCCGGGGTGGTCGCAGTGGCGCCTCAACCATGAGGTGCCCAATCAGGGGAGGTCCGCGATGTTGGTGCCTGGAGGCAGCCGGAGTCCGGGAGGCAGCTCCTGTAAGCCGAACCGCGGAGGATGAGTGAAGTCGGCTACTTGGGACAAGTCGACGATGCCGCCGCTGAAGCGGGCGGGGGGCACCGTGCGGTAGATGGAAGGGAGGTGGTGCTCCCCGAAGTTCACTGTGCTGCCGGTGAAGGTCGCACCGTTGAAGTCGATGGTGCTGGCGGAGAACTCAGCGTCCTCGAATGGGACTTCGCCTCCAGCGAAGGCAGCATCTCGGAAGTTCACGCGAGCGCCGGTGAAGCGGGCGCTGTCGAAGGTGACCCAGCCGCCGCTGAAGGTGGCACGGTTGAAGCGGACGGTGCCGCTGCGGAATTCGGCGAGCCGGAAGTAGACGTAGCTGCCGTCGGCGAATTCGGTCTCGTCGAAGACGATCTGGTCCGTGCCGTGCCCGGCGAAGAGGGTCTTGACGAAGAGGATATTGCCGCCGGTGAAGCGGGCACCGCGGAAGTCGGCCTCGTCAAGGACAGCGCCGGTGAAGTCGAGGTCGTAGCCCTGCCAGGACGCGGGCGCGCCGTCGCGCAGGTGGGCGGCAATGAGTCCCAGAACGGTCACACGTATCGCCCGCTCGCGCTGCCACGATGCCAGCTCCTGATCATCGGCGGGAGGATCGGGAGCATGCGGCATTCTCAGATAGCCGCACAGCACGTCGATGCACATCTGGCGTTCCTGCGGCCACTCATCGGCAAGCCGTGCCATCGCGTACGCGCCAGTCATGCGTACAGCCGGCTGGTCTGCCCCGAGTTGTTCGGCTGCGGCGCCGAACCGTTCGATCAGGGCTTTGTCGTACTCGCGGGCGTCCGTGGCTTCGCTGAGGTGCTGGCGTCGGTAGGCGACCACGAGGGCGACTACGCCGCCGACTCCTGCCACGACAGCCAATGCGATCTTGATGGCGTCGTAGGTGTCGCTGGGTTTGAGCGGGCCGGACACCTGCACTCGAGGGACCCCCAGCATCAGCCACAGGAGCCCCAAGACTGTGATCGCTGAGGTCACGGCCAACACGAGGACTACGGCGATATGCAGGCCTAATGGCCAGCGCATGACACCGCGCGGCGCCGGGTTCGAATTCCGCTCAGCTGCAGTCACGCTTGATCCCCCCGGCAGCGACCGCAGGCCCATTGCCTCGGAAGTAACCCCGTCAACGACCTCCCCCTCCCCTGCTCGTGACCAGCGTGGCGTGCCTCCTGCACCCACACCAGATCACCTCGCTTCGCTGGACTGAGCGCACTCTGTGCCGCCCCCGCCCCGTCCCGGACCCGGGGTCGGTGCCGTCGCAGTGGGCCCTCAATCATGAGAAGCAGGAAAGGAGATGGGCGTCATGGACCTGCCCTACCTCGAGGTCGACGTCCCCACAAGGAGCACCGCCCAGCCCGGTCGGGAAGGCGTTGTGACTGAGTGCTTCAGTTGGCCACCTGGTGCCTCAGTTGGCCACCTTGGTACTCAGGAGCCCGCGCCATGCAGGTTGAGGCGGAGTTACAGTCCAACATTGAGCTCACCCAGGCTCAGAATGGGATGTCAACGCAGGTCAGGCCTAGGTTCCTGATGCCGTCCGCGCTCGGCCGCTGCCTCTGTGGCCGAGCGCGGGATCGGGGCAGCTGTCAGTTTCGGCTCTGCCACCACAGCCACAGCACGGCGAATCCTGTCGTGCCTGCCGCGTATCCAACGCCGCGAAGCGCACTGTCAAAAACGACACGGACGCGGCGGGCGAGACCTGCGCTCAGCCGCCGTGACCACTCGGGGTGAGATGCAGGGCCTTCGCTTTTAGACTCCGGCATAGGAGCCTCCATCCTTTTGAGCAGGAAACGCTTCCGAAGCGGAGTCGTTCGGCCTTGCCGGCAAGCATCTGGCCGAACGACTCTTCTTCCGTCAGTCAGGTCACCTCCGCGGCCGACCTGGTTCTGTCGCGCACGCGGGCACAGCGCCACGCCACGGTGTACTCGGTGACGCCTTAGCCGAGCCCGGCAGGGCCCATTCTGCCGAGTTTTCTGGTGAATCCCCAGGTCAGGGGGCAACTGCCGAGTCGAAGACACTGCGGAGGCCAGGCTGAACGAACGCTGACCAGTCGCGATTCCCTGTCCCTCTCCGGAACGCCTGTACCCCTGTTCGGGACGATCGGGGGTACAGCAGGGACGCCGTCGGTGCTCGGAAGGAGTGGCCAACTGTCCCGCTCAGTGGCCAAGTGAAGCGCTCAGTCACAGGCGTGCACGTCTTCACCAGCCGCGCCGACAGTCCCAGCGCCGCCATTCGGATCGCGCAGGAGGGCTATGTCCCGGCACGAGCCGCATGCGAGGCCGGACTCGAGATCCCCCACGATCGGCCGGACGGCGCGTGCGGCTACCGGCCCGGCTGAGAGCTCGACTGGCCCGCCGCGACCGGCGGCCGCTGGAACAACCCGTACAGCTGGGGCCGCGCCGTCGACGACGGTGACTTCGAGCTGTAGGTACGCCCCGGGACAGCCGCTCTGCTTGGCGGCTTGGACGGCTGTCCCGGGCCACCCAACCCGTACAAGACGAGAAGGAGATCCCCAGTATGGACTCCGTCCTGCGCTTACACGCCCGGATCGGGCAGCGCACCCTCCTGATCACTACCGCCGCCGTGCCGCTGGCTGGCTGGACCGTGCACGCCGTCGCTCTGCACCGGCGGCTCGCCGCCGCGAAGAAGGACCCGCTCACCGGGCTGTTGAGGCGCGACGCGTACACCGCCCGGGCACAGCAGGTCCTGGCCCGCCACGGCGACAACACGGCAGTGGTCCTGGTCGACGCCGACCACTTCAAGGACATCAACGACACGCTCGGGCATCCGGCTGGCGACGCGGTCCTCGCCGCGTTCGGCACCCGGCTCACCGCCTGGGCAGGCCGCAGAGCGTCTGTCGGCCGCCTGGGCGGTGACGAGTTCGCCGTCGTGTTGCCGATGTCCCGCGATCGCCGCGAGGTCCGACTCGCGACGCTGGTGCGGATGCTGCACAAGCCGGTCGCCCTGGTCGACGGCCGGCGCGTCGACGTCGCGGCCTCGGTCGGCGCCGCTACCCCGGACGTCGACACCCGTGACCTGTCCGCGTTGCAGCGCGCCGCCGACGCCGCCCTCTACGACGGCAAGCACTCCGGCCGCGCCGTCCTCGCCACCAAGGAGCACACCAAGGTGCCGTCCATCAACGGGCGGCGCGCCGGCCGACCGGGCACGGCGACGTGGGGGCGAGCCGCATGAGCATCGCCGCCCTGCCCGAGGGCGACTGGATCCGCGGCATCACGATCCGCCAGCCCTGGGCGACCTGCATCCTCGTCGGGAAGAGCCCGGAGAACCGACCCGTCAACTGGCCGTGGCGAGGCTGGGCCCTGATCCACGCCGGAAAGAAGAAGCCGGAGCCCGCCGTGCTGCGTGACCCGCTGGGCGCCACCGCGATCCGCGGCCGCGAACTGCACCTCGGTGCGGTCATCGGCGTCGCCCGCCTCACCGACTGCCACCTGGACCAGGGGCCCGAGCAGTGCACCAGCCCCTGGGCACAGCGCGACGCGCACCACCTAGTCCTCGCCGACGTCCAGGAGCTCGCCCTGCCGGTGCCCGCTACGGGCGCGCTGCCGGCCTGGAAGCCGCGCCTGGACCTGGTGGAGCAGGTGTTCCAGCAGCTGACCGACTTCCGGCCGTGACAGGCCGCCGCAACAAGAAGCCGCTGTTCGAGCCGGGCCTGGTCCCGGCTCCCGGCGCTCTCCTCGACTGGCGCGACAACCAGCACTTCGACCGCTGGCAGGACCGCCCCTGCGTGCTGTGCGACAAGCCCACGCCCATGCGCTCCCACTACGGCGAGCCCGTGCACAAGACGTGCGCTGAGGACTGGATCACCGCGAACCCCGTTGAGGCCCGCCTCGGCAGGTTCGCCTCCGACATCCAGCCCAAACGCCGGCACGACGACGACCACGCCTGAACCCCTCCACCTGGAGGCTCCCTTGAGCAGCACCCAACGCGACGTCGACCACGCCCTCGCCTACCCCGAGCCGCCCGCCTCCCCGCTCTGGCACCGCCACGGCGCGAAAGTCCGGCCGCTCACCGACGCCCAGAGGCGACGCAACCGCGAGCTCCTGGACATCGCCCAGCGCACCACCCGACCCCGCTCCCCTCGCCCCACCAAGCCCCGGACGGAGGCCAGCTGATGGACACCAAGCACTGCGCCGTCGACGGTTGGGTCGACGCGATACCCGTTCCCGGGCCGCGCGGCACCGCCACCTTCGACCTGGTCGTCCGGCCCGCCGACATCGACACCGTCGAGGAGGACGCCCCCGACACGGTCATCTCATGCACCAGCGGAGACCCGCGGATCACCCATGAGCTGCTGACCGGCGTACAGCCCAGCGACCTGCTGCGCGTCACCGGCACCCTGGTCCAGCCCCAGAAGCCCGGCGAGCCCGCCCGGCTCACCGTCGACGCCCTGGAGGTCCTGGACACCGCGATCGTCCCGGTCCTGCGGGACATGGTGATGGACCGCTACGGCGACTACTGCGTCATCTTCAACGCCGACACCGACGCCGTGCCCGTCTTCACCGCACTCGGGCAGTGGGTCGGCCTGGCGGACAACCCTGACGCCATCGCCATCCTCATCGACATCCACGAACGCGTGACCGGCGGCGACGCCTGATGACCACCGCCACCACACCCTCCCGGACCGTCCTGGAGCGATTTCCCGCCGGAAACCCCCGCGGCTCCTGGCCAGCCGAAGAGTTCGCCGCAACCCAACGCGCCCAAGGCACCAACGCTCAGGTCGTCATGGACCTGCGCACCGACCAGTTCCTCGTGGTCACCGACACCCCCACCGAGTAGCACCACCCCCCTGGAGCGCCGCGCCCGCCCCCATGCGGGCGCGGCGCTCCGGCGTCTCGACAAGGAGCACCCTGTTCATGACCGCTGACACCATCCATCTCACGCGCCTGCGCACGCGGAGGCTGGCCACCTCGTTCAGCAACGCCGACATCTGGACCCGCAGCAGCGCCTTCCTCACCGACCAGGCCATGGCCGGGCTCGCCCGCCGCGACCTCGCCGCTGCCGAAGCCCTCGCCAAGTCGCTGCTGGCCCCGGAGTTCCTCCACGACACCCAAGTCCTGGGCGCGGCCGTGGAAGCCGGGATCGACACCAGCACCTGGGAGGAACGCCGCGAGAAGATCCGCGCCTACGCCCGCGAGGCCCACGAGCTGTCCTGCAAGTCCGACCCGGCAACCGAGGCCAGGCGGATCTGGGCGTCGCTCTACGAGCACCACCCGCAGATCGCGGCTGCCCTGGCCGGCTTCCTCCGGGAAATGCCGGATACCTGGCGCGAGGACCTGTTCACCATCAGCCCCCACTCCCCCGCCGCCATCACGCAGACGAGGGAGCTCCCCGCGCCGGAGACCGCGCCATACGACCCGCTGGACTGGGAGGACTGCCCGGCCTGCGCCGAAGCCCAGGACCAATGCCGCTACCACCGCGGCGTCTTCGCCGGCATGGAGTACCAGCGCGACCTGATCACGACAGCCCTGACCGACCACACGGCTCGACCAGATCCAGCAGCGCTACGCCGACCTCGAGGCGAGCGCCGCCCGGGCGGCGACCACCGACGCGAGCGCCTCCACCACCTCCTGACGCCCGGGGCGGTCGTCGACCTCCAGATCCGGCCGCCCCAACGCCCCACCCACGCTCACCTCCGCCATGCGGCACCCTGTCGCCCCGGCAATCGCGGCCGGCCTCCCGAACCGGACCAGAGCGCCCGCCGCCCGGGCACCCTGACACGCACGACGGAGCATGACGAAGGCCCGTACCCCCGCGAACGCGCAGGGGATGCGGGCCTCTTGTGTTTAAGGGGCGCCGTGATCGGGACGTGAGGCCAGAAGTCCCTGACCTCAGCGAAAGGCGGATAGTGTCTGGCCTGGCGAGAGCCATGACGCCCGCCTTGCCAGAGCCCGATAAACGACACAGTCAAGGCTCGGCCCCGCGATCGCTGCAGGAACCGGGCTTGCCTGCGTTTGTGGGGCAGGCCCACCTCTCAAGGCGCGACGGATTATCACGCCGTGATAGCTGTCGCGTCTCAACGGAGCTTGACCAGTCTCACCGAAGCGTGATCGCCGCGCGCTGGTGGGCTCCTCTCACGAACAATGAAGTCAGGCGAAGAGGACCCACCCCTACGGGCCCTCGGGGCTGGTGTCCCCGGCTCGCGCGGCGGCGGCCGGCTCCAGCAGGCACCAGCCGTCGACCTCCACCGCCCGCCGCTCCCCTGGCCGCCACCCACCGGCCAAGGCCACGTCGAGCAAAGCTCGGACGGCGCCCGGCTCGTGCAGGTTCAGGTCTGCACCTCGGATGAAGCCCACGTCCCCGGAGCCGAAGGGCGCGCCGCCCGGGACGTACCGGCCGGGAGCGGCGGCAAAGACAATCCGCAGCGGGCCGCCGGTGCCGGCCGGTTGCGGGGACAAGGTCAGTATTTGGCGGCAGTCTACGGACTGGCCGTCGGGACCCCTTCGGTGGCTATGGCGCATCGTCCACATGTACTCGCGCCCGTCGGCGACCAGCCGTCGGGGCTTCTTCGAATGGCGAGGCACGCACCGAGGGTACGCGGCCTGATCTACGAGACGCCCCTAGCAGTGATCAAGCTTCGATGAGACGAACAGGGTGTTCGCCGAACTTCGGTGAGATCGGTCAAAGTCCGATGAGACAGGACAATAGCTAGCCAACAGGTTCTGCCCAGGCGTGTTGTCCGTTGACATCGAACCCAGTCGTTTTGCCATCGAACTGAGTCGTGCCGCATCCGGCGTGCCCAGAACCACGAAACGAACGAGGGCCGACGGCAAGCCGTCGGTCCTCTGGTCAGCTATCCCACAGCACAGCACGCCCTACGGCTCATCAGCCGCCGAGAGTCCCCATGCACGTCATGCACCGGCTCGTCGCCCGCAGCTGCGCGTTCCCCTCAGTGGCGATGGCTGGGCTGCTTTCGCTGATACGGCCCCAATCTCCGGGGGACGGATCGAGAATCCAACCCCACTTCGGAGGCCGCACCTCGTCTTCTGTCATGTGATCGCAGGCGCCTGGAACGTGCGCCTTACCATTCTGTTTGATCAAGATGGCGTTGCCGGGGAACCGCCGCCACTCCTGTCGAACACACCTTTCCTCCGGGTGCGCCTTGGGCACGCTGCCATCAGGAGGGCAGGCGCACCCCATGCCGATGAAGTTGTCGCATCGCTCGCAGCGCACCTCTTTCATGTGACCAAGTGTCCCATCTGAGAGCGCGCAGCTCACGCGTAACGGCATGGCGGCGGTGTCCATTGCGGCGCCACCGAGAGATCACCGCGATTCGACTGGGTTGGATGGCAAAGCGGCTGGCTTCGTTGACAACAGACACGCGTACTGTCCCGTCTCCGAGGAACTGGTCGCCGTCTCAGGTGATCTGGTCGCAATCCGACTCGGGACCGGTCCCCAACCGGGCATGTACCGTCCTGGTCATGTGGTTCCTAGGACGCAAGCGCCGCCGCCCGCCGGACCCGTGCGTGTTCTGCTCGAGCAAGCTGAAGCCGAAGGATGAGGTCGCGGCGGTGAAGGAGGACTCCATGCGCAAGATCTACGGCCGCGTGCCCTCCGAACCGCCGGCCTACATCGACCTGGACGGCGACCGGCGCTGGTTCGCTCACCTGACCTGCATGCACTCCGCAACGCTCAAGGCGGTAGGCGAACTCGACGTCACCTGCGTCGTCTGCGGCCAAGAGGTCGACGCCGAGGAGCGCAAATCCGGCAGCGACGATGAGGTCCGAAAGCTGTTCGGGGTGGAGGGGACCAAGCCCGGAGAGAAACCGGACTTCGCGGATGTATTCCTGACATCCGTCGAGGCCGCGCTCCGCGCCTGGCAGTGCCAACGGTGCGCACGCTGGCAGTGCAACGGCTGCGTCTGCGCCGCACTGGCCAACGGCGGCTCACAGATCTCAGAGCACGCCGACTGCGGCGGCCGGTTTGCCCCGCCGGCCTGAGATCAGCTCAGCTGGACTGCCGAGCCTTCGCCACCTTGCCCCCGGTGGATGGGTCCACCCACTCAGACAGCAGGCCGACAACGAAGCCGTAACCGCGCTCCACCAGTACCTCGGCGAGGTCTTCGACGCGCTTGAACAGCCCTTGGACTCGGCGAATCTTCAGGAACTACCAGTCGTGGCTGACGACTCAGGCGTGGTATCAGTTCGAAAACAAGGGAGCCGGGCCAGATCAACTGAGACAACATCCAGTATTCACTCGCCTGGGACCACTTCACCTGAGATTCCCGGCACTCCACGTCTCAGCTGAACTGGTCGCCGCAGGCCAGGGGCTCGTCGCGGAACCAGATCATTTGGGACGGGACATGTACGCGCCTGGGCAACTATCACGGCGTGATAATCAGGCACCGCCGTGAGGGTGAAACCGTGTCAGGGACGGCGTACCGGCCACGCACCTGGCTGGGCACGCGCTCAGCGCCCCGCCCTCGTCGTGGACGACGAGCGGATCTGTCCGCCGGCAGTGGGTGGACAGGTGACCCTGTTCCCTGCGCCGTACCGGTTGCTGGAGCTCCACGCCGTCGCGATTCGCAGCCGATTCCAAGACGATCTGATCCGACTCAAACCGCTGATCGGTCAAGTGCAGGCCGAGCATCGCCTGGGGCGTGCCTGGCGCGTCAATGTCATGAACATGTTGGCCCTTGCGCTGGCGGCGCGCGACGCGGCCGGCCAGGACGTGGTTGACGCCGCGATCCTTGACGCCCTGCCTCACCGGCCCGTCGGAGTCACCCGTGTCCTGAACAAGGCTGGCTGGCTCGCCCCTGACCTAGACTAGGACAGCACGACGGGAGACAACCCTCCACCCGGCCGCCGACCCGCACCCGAACTCACCGACGCGGGCGCGCGCTGGTTCAAGTCGTCGCACTCCGACGGCGCCGGGAACAACTGCGTCGAGGCCGCCGACGCCACCGGGACGACGTATGCCGGCGTCGCGATCCGCGACAGCAAGGCGCCCGAGGGGTTTGCGCTGCTCTTCACGCCGGGCTCGTTCTCGGCGTTCATACAGGACGTTCGGCACGGGCGGCGCGAACGGTAGCGACGCGCTCTGCGCCGATCCGCCTGGAGAACGTGCCGGGCGGGCACGGCAGCGGTGCTTCGGCAACTGGCGGAGTGGGCCAGTGGGGCTGACCTGACCGGGGTGAGCCGGGCTGTGGAACGGCTGCTCGACGACGAGGTGCAGGTGTGGCTGTGATGTCTAGGGCGTACGGACGACGTCCTGGACGAGACGACAGGTCAACTGCGGTCGCCGCGTACGGACGGGGAGCTGGTGTGGGCTGGCCACGGTGCCGTCGTACCGCTCGGAGAGCCAGCGGTCGTGAACCTCTCGACGCAGTGACGGCCCCCGTGACGCCGAGCACCGTACAAGGCACTGTTGCCGGTCGACACGCCTCCGTCACGGCCCGGAGATCTGCTGATCGTGGTGCATTCCGTGCGCGACGATCAGCTCGCCGGTCGGTGGGTCCGCGTCTCTGATGCTGCCGTCGGCTCGTTCGCCGTCGTGCGTGCGATCGGGCTCCAGCCCGCCGCCCGCTGGTCCTCAGGCAGGCAAATCAATCGACGCTGCATCCGCGACGGACATTTGACACACGCTTCAGAAACCAGCCACAACTATATGGATTTTGTCTTAATTTGAAGAGAAATTGTGCTCATTTGATGGCTACTCTCCACAAGTCTTGATCAAGTCCCGCACAGCGGGCGGATACTACGGGGGTGGAGAGTGCCTGGGCGTAACCCAGAACTCATAGGTAGAACAATCACGGCTTTCGCGCTCGCGGCCTCGCTGTCGGCGGTCGCTGGCAGCGCGAACGCGGCTTCGTCGGCGGCAGACGTCTGTGAGCTCCCGGCGGGGGAGCTGGCTGTCTCCGATCTGCCCGCCGGCTCGTCCGTGATCACATGTAACGCGGTCGGGCGCATGGTCACCTACGACGGCACTGGCGTGACGGTGCCTGAACCGGGTACGGCAGTGAGCGTCGACGCGCTGACCACGGACGGCGAGACACACGGATTCACGCTGGAGGTCGCTTCCGACGGCACGGTTTCCTACGACCTCACCGACACCATTGCGGACACGTCCACCGCTGGCCACGACATTCCCGACCCCTTGGCAAACGCCGCCGACCCGGGGGCTGGCTTGCCAGAGGGCGCGGACGACCCCGTCGCGGACGCGTCCGACTCCAGCGCGGAGGGTGCCGAGGTGGCGGACGTGGACGACCTCAGAGCTGCCGGTGCGTGCAGCGACGGTTCATACACGACGGCCGACCGCAAGGAGTACGGCACCTACAACTGGTACATCGGCGACGGCGGTATGCCCGGCGCGTTGTCCCGGACCGACGCCAAGTGGGCGTTTTACGACGCCATCGACAACATCACGGAGAGCTACAACAACTGCGGATACGGCGACTCAGTCGGCGCGAAGATGAACTTCCTGTCCGAGACCAGTCGCGAGGCGGGCATCAACAGCAGCTCCAGTTGCACTGACAACGACGGGCTGAGTGTGTGGGACGCCGGAGACCTCAAGAACAACGTCGTCGCCACGACCTGCTCGTGGACCTGGCCCACACCCGGCGTCAAGAACGACCTGCGTGAGGCCGACGTCCGCTTCAACACCCACGACCACGACTTCACGAACAAGCCGACCAGCAGTTGCTCGAACAAATACGACATCCGCTCCGTCGGTACTCATGAGGCCGGACACGTCTTCGGACTGGGCCACGTCGGTTCAGGACACGAAAACCTCACCATGTACACGAACTCGTTCAAGTGCAAGACGATCGCCAGGACGCTCGGTAAGGGAGACGTCCTCGGGCTTCGCAGCATCTACTGAGGAGGACGTCGATGAGCCGGGCAGGGCGATTCGTAGGCTTGCCGCTGGCAGCGGCAATTGTGGTGTCAGCAGCCGCGTGCACGGAGGGCAGTAGCAGCAGCGACGAGGGCGCGGCGTCCTGTGTCTACCAGGTTGAGTATCAGGGCCGCACGTACCAGGACGTTGCGAACGTGGAGTTCACCGCCGGAGCCAAGCTCGGCACTGCCACCCAGCCGCCTTGTGATGACACCGGCGGCCAGGACGAAACCGAGGAGTCAAGGACGACAGAGACCGCCTATGAGGTGGACGGCATCTCGCCACAGGTGGCCATCGCGGTCGGGGATACCCCGGACGACGCCAAGTTCGTTGCTGTCTACTCCGGCACGGAGCTTCCACCCGAGGTGAAGAAGCTGATCGACGGATCATGAGGCTGAGTGCGGGATGCTGCTTCCCGGGGGTAGCGGCGTCCCGCACTGGTCCCACAGGGCGTTCAGGCTCCGCCGGTGACGACACGGCTGGGCGCCGAGCTCGACACCGCGATCGGCAGAGACCTCGAGGACTTCGACGGCCCGGACCGACTCGCGGGTTTCGCCGGCCTGGCTCCCGCACCGCATGACTCCGGGAAGCGGAATGGCGACCTACACCGCCCTCGCCACTACCATCGCGGCCTCCGGCGGACGTTCTACATGTCCGCTCTGACGAGCGTCCGCTACGACCCCAACTCCCGGACTTTCTACGATCGCAAGCGAGCCGAGGGCAAACGCCATACCCAGGCCGTGATAGCCCTCGCCCGCCGCAGAGTCAACGTCCTTTGAGCCCTGTTCCGCGACCGGCGGCTCTACGAGGACGCCTCACCACAGCCCGCCGGTTAGGTGCTGCATCGAAAATCGAGGCGACGAGCCTTGCCCGCCCGGCAGACTGCGGGCATGTCCACCGACGTCAGCGGAATGATCGAGTGCAGGCCCTTGGCCCGGATCTTCGGAGAGGACGACGAGGACGCGGTATGGCACGCCGCCATTGACCTCTTCCTCCTCAATACCGGCAACGCCTACGACGCCTTTGCCTGCCTCTTCGGCGTCCGCAACTCCTTCGGGTTCCGACCGCTGTCCGAGGACCGCGGCCTGCCGGAGGACGCTTCCGAGGGACTGCGAGAGGCGTTCAACGCCTGGGGTGGGCCACAAGACGCACACGGAACGACTTGGATCAGCTGGGCCGAGTTGGCAGCCGCCGACTGGGACGAGACCGATCGGTCCGGCACACGCAGCCGAAGCACCGTGCCATCGTCGTGCCGCCGCGCCGGAGGAGCCCAGCCAGAGTGTGTGGCTCTGCTCTGCATGCCAGTGCTCACGACTGATTCGGAGGCGGAACATCGGCCTGCGTGCTGTCGCCCGGGCGCTGCAGGAGATGGTCCTCGACAGGAACGGCGACTGCGTCGTCGGCGTCGACGCCGAGAGGGTGCCCATGTTCATCGCCCATGGAAGGTGGGCCGCCGAAGCTGCGAGCCCCGACTCCATGGGACGCTTATCGATATCCACGAGCGCGTGAACGGCGGTGACGCGTGACGGCCACGACCAGCACATGGTCCCGTCCCGTCCCGCAGCGTCCTCGAGCGGTTCCCCGCCGAAAGCCCACGTGCCTCCTGGCCAGCGGAACAGTACGCCGCCCAGCGTGCCCAAAGAACCGACGCCCAGGTCGTGATGGATTGCCCAGCGACCAGTTCCTCGTGGTCCTCACATCACCGCCGAGTAGCTCGCCCACTCCGAGCCTGGCGCTGCGCTCCCGTCTGCGACAAGGAACAGTCCTCATGGCACGCATCGCCGTCAGCGTGGAACCCAGGCCGACAGCCGCTGCAAGCACGCGGTGAAATCCTCCGGCCAACCCTGCGACCCACAATCCGACTGCACCGTGACCGAGTACACCCGTCTGGTCCGAGCACGGCGACGTCGGCGACCCGCACCACGTCAAAGTCCTCGCCGAGCCTGCGTCCACCGATCACCGACAGGAACACCGCGCTTCCCTCGCCCAGGGCTGACCAACTTCACGATGCCAGGGCCACACTGGGTGCCGCCGCATGCCTGTGGGACGGCCGTCGACACCGGCTCCGGCCGGCCCACAGCCCCAACCACACGGAATAGACCAGACCGAGGGCGGCCCAGCCCCTCGTGCGGGTGGTTGGTCGGTGCGGCAGCTCAGTTAGTAGTGACCTGGAGGTGTGGCATGGGAACATGACCCGCAATCGAGACACCGGGCGGCTGCGCCGTCTGCTCCAGCGTCACGACTTGCGCCGTCGCCGACGGCTTCGCGGTCGACCGGCCGGCGCAGGCGCCGATGGCAGACAACCGGGACCACTGATCACCCTGATGATTGTGAGCCTGCCCGGTCTTGCAGCACTGGCCGCGCTGCTTTTTACCTGGATGCAGGTCAGCCAGACCCGTCAGGAACTGCAGATCGTCCAACAAGGACAGATCACTAGCAGGTACAACGCCGCAATCAACAATCTTGGGTCCAGCTCAGTCGACGTGCGCCTGGGCGGCATCTACGCGCTGGAGCGACTGATGCGCGATTCGTCGCGCGATCAGCCCACCGTCGTCTCAGTGCTCGCCGCCTACGTGCGCCAGCACGCTCCCGCACACGCTGACGTCGCGGTCGTCGAGACGCGGAGGCCACCCGCCGACATCGAAGCCGTCATGAACGTACTGGCCGAACGCAGTATGGAGCGAGACCGGGATCTGGTGCTCGACTTGAGCAAAACCGAGCTGAGTGGATGGAAGCCCGCGCGCCCCTTCACCGACACCGGGACCCAGCTCGAATTGGCAGACCTTAGCGGATCGAACCTCATCAAGACCGACCTCAGCGTGGCCAACCTACGGAACGCATACCTGGACGAAGCGGATTTCCGCGATGCCAACCTTACCGGTGCGGATCTTCGCGACGCGTCCCTGTTCGAGGCCAATCTCCGTGACGCATCCCTGTCCGGCGCGAACGCCAGCGGTGCCTTCTTTTGTTACGACCGGAGTGCGGGAGCGTCAACCCCGTGTCCGGACATGACGGCAACAGACTTTAGCGGCGCGGATCTGAAGCGCGCCGCCCTAGCTGGCGCGAACCTCACCAAGGCCCAGCTTTGCAGCACGTCCCTAGTAGTTATCCTCGACGAGGAGACCGGTGAAGAGTTGGAAACGACAGAGCGTGCATGCGCCACGCTGGCTCACGCGGATCTCTCAGGAGCGAACCTCGCCGGCATGCCGCTCGCCCAGATCAATCTTTCCGGCGCCAAGCTCATCAACGCAGACCTGAGCGGCACCAACCTTTCCAAGGCCAACCTCACCGGCGCAGACTTGACTGGAGCGGATCTCTCCAACGCCAACCTCGCTGGCGCACGCCTCGCCGGAGCCAAGCACAAGGGTGCCAAACTCAACGGCACCAAAGGCCTGCCCAAGGGTTACCGCTGAGAGTAACGACGCACTGACCGCGTCGTTGCCGCGGCACACTTGTGCCTGGGGGTCGAAGCTGCTGAGGACCGGGCGGGCCCGCAGTTGGGACCGCATGGAGGCCATCACCCCGCAGAGCGCCGTCCGTTATGCGCCGTGTCGGCAAAAGGAGCGCCTGCCGTCTCCTGGACGGTCAGTGTTGCCACGAGCAATGGCCATGTTGGGCACGGAGGGGGTTGGCCTACCTTCCGGCGGAGGAAGCCAACGCCGCGGCCGATGCACCAGCAGCCGCGGGGGATCAAGGCTGTCCTCACTCCTTGGCGAACAGGCCTGGCGTGACTCCGGGCTGGGGGTTCCCGGTGACGTCGAACAGCTCAGGAGCCGGATCACCACGCTGGAACAACAGGTGATCCGGACCTGGCCGGTCAGTTCGAGTGACGAGCAGGACACCACCATGGGCGTCATCGTCTCCGAGGACCCCGCCGAGGTCCTCGCAGCCTGCCAGGCCCGCGACGCTGCCTGGCATCACGCGGTGGCTGCCGCCGAGTTCGCCGAGCGGGTACGTTCCACCATGTGAGCAGCGACTACCAGTCCGGGCGCGTCGCCCTCGGTGCGCGCATGCGCGAGCTGCGCACCGAGGCCGGCCTGAACGGCAAGGACTTCGCCGAGCGCCTCGGCTGGCAACGCTCGATGGTCAGCCGCCTGGAGAACGGAAAGCAGACCCCGAGCCGCGACGATCTCGCCGCATGGGCCGAGGCCGCCGGCCGGGCCGACGTCATAGCCGAACTGGCCGGGCGGCTCGCCGGCCTTGAGACCCGATACCGGTCGCTGCGCAAGGAGTACTCCAACGGCCACCGCGCCCGCCAGGAGCAAGGCCTGGTCGAGACGGAGCAGACGAAGCTGCTGCGCGCCGTCGAAGTGATCCGCATCCCCGGGCTCTTCCAGACACCCGAGTACGCGCGGGCCGTGTTCACCGCGAACGCCGCCTTCCGCGACGTCCCGGCCGCGGACATCGAGGACGCCGTGCGCGCCCGCATGCGCCGCCAGCAGGCCCTGTACGAGCTGAGCGCACCTTCCGCGTCCTGCTGTGGGAAGGCGCCCTGTACGCGCTCAACGCGCCACGGCCTGTCATGGCCGCGCAGCTGGACCGGCTCCGCTCCATGGTCGGCATGGACACGGTGCAACTCGGCATCATCCCCTTCGCCGCCGAGCTGCGCCGCAGCCCCTCACACGGGTTCTGGATCTACGACCGCCGACTTGTGATCGTCGAGACGCTCAGCACCGAGATGTGGCTGGACGACGACGAGTCCATCACCCTGTACGAACGGGCATGGTACTGGCTCGCTGAATCGGCCGTCTACGACGCCACCGCGCACCGGCTCATCGGCCGCGCGAGCGCCGCTCTCAACCTGTCGTAAGCAACCGGCAGCAACACCGGCATCCGTGCGCGCAATCCGGCGCAATCGCCGCACAGGCGCGCAACCGCCCTGCATACGGTCCTGGCCATGGCCCTACCAAAGTCCGCCCAGCGGTACGAGGCCGGGGATGCGTGGCTCGCCAACTCCTGCGCACACCCGAACCTCGTGCGAGACGTGTGGGAGTCAGACGCACTCGCCCCTATCCCCTCCGGCGAGGAATGGCTCGTCGCCGGGGCACGGATCACCACCGGCTACCCGAAGCTGGTCCGCATCCGCGCAGAGCAGCGGGGGCCGGTCCTTGCTGACCCGGTGATGGACGCACTGTGGTGGCTGGTCCCCCTCGACGCAGCCGAGGAACTGGCCGACGTACGGCAGCTGGCGGTGCAGCCGGCGGGCTGGTGCCTGAACTGCCCGCCGACCGGGTGGCAGATCGACGGCCGTATGTGGATCACGCGGCCCGATGGATCCGGACTGCTGACTGATCCCGCTGTACTTGCCGCCGCGTTCGGCCCGGGCGGCTACCGATACGCCAGGGAGGCTTCACGATGACGATCACTGCGCCCCCCACGGAGCCAGAAGAGGTGGACACACCGACGCTTGCCCAGCTGCTCGTTGCGTCGGCCAAGTCCCCCCGGGGCCGCGCGGCATCGCAGGCCCTGGCGGAGGAGGGGACGATCCTCGCCCTGGACAGCGTGCGCCGTCTGCTTGTTGTGGACGGCGAGGACGGCTCGGTGTGTCGCTGGGAAGGGCTGCTGGGCCGCCTGTACGGGCTCGGCCTGGACGACGTACAGCGGGCGTTCCTAGGCCTTGTGCTGGGCATGGTGGGCATCGGCCTGCACACGCTGTCCGCGGTGGAAGTACTCGACGAGCGCCGCCTTCTCATCCTGATGAGGGCTATGCCGGTCCTCGCGGGCAATGACCGGGTTGCGGTCGGCACTCGCATGTAGCCCCCGCTGCCCGCCGCGCCGGCAGCGGGACGATCGAGGCCGCCCCTCTCAGGGCGGAGCGCACTACTACCGAGTCCACGGTCGGGCGCCGCGCCTGGCGTGGCGGCGGCTTGAGGCGTGCAAGGACCCGGTGACACTCAGGGTGCGCTCCGGCTCGGCTCTGACCTGGGGTTCCTCCCTTCCACGTCAGCCCATGGTGCCGCCGCGACCTGATTCCCCGTACTCAGAAATCCGTGCCGTCCGACATCAGGAAGTTGACCGTGCAGCCCCTAACCCCACTCGATTCACAGACTGTGAAACGCTTCCGCCCGGGCATACTCACTTTCATGGCCCGTCCCTCCCAGAAGCAGGCTGCCCCCACGAAGCCGCTGCTCAAGCAGCCCGTACGGATCGGCAACTTTGATACCGCCGCAGTCATCGGTGAGTTGCGCCAGCTGCACGAAGATGCCGACGACGAGAACATCGGCCAGATGCCAGCAGACGAGGAACTGTTCCGCGCCCTGCTCCACCTCGAATCTCACGCAGGTGCCTTGAAGAACCAGCAGGCACAACGCAAGGCTGCGATCGCACGCGTCAGGTTGTGGGAATACCTCCGCGAACAAGCCGACCTGCACCAATCGAAGGCAATCGAGCACGCCCGGGCTGCGGGCGCTGAATGGAGTGACTTGGTGCCGGCTCTAGCGGTCAGAGCTCCCAGCGCGGCCTACAACAAGGCGAAGCGTCTGCAAGCTTCCGTCCTTGCAGCAACGTCCCCAAGTGAACGCCCTGTCCGCCGCACCCCCGAAGCCGTTCGTGAGGCCGAGCGGCAGGCTGCAGCCCGAGCTGCCGCCGAGCGTCGCGCACAGGAAGAATCAGAGCGCCGCCATGCCCTTCTGGCTCCCATCGCGCAGCGCCTGCTTCAGCACCGCGACGGCCTGGACGATCACGATGACGTGACCTTCTGGCTTGACCAGATCGCATTGGTGCTGCCCGATTGCCGGACGCCCACTCAAGTCGTCAGCCTCGACACCTACGTGACCGCGGCCGTCCGCGAACTGCGAAAGATCGAGCGCAACGCCGCGCGGCCAGTGGCTACAACGGACAGTGCTCGCCTCGCCTACGAGGCCGCAATCGAGTTGGTTTCCAGATAGGCGAGAAAGTGATCTCCCCTCTCCTCGAGACGGGCCACGGAGCTGGCCTGTCTCAATCGACCTGAGCCATTGCGAGGATGCAGCCTGCGCTGCCAAACGGGCGTCTCAACCAAACTGAGGCAGCCCTACCAGCATCGCGCTCGTCGCTCGCCCGGCCCTGTGCAGTCCCTTCCTGGGCTACTCACGCCTTGCCCCGGCTTATGGGGCGCCACTGTGAACACAGGGAGCGACTAGTGCTCTGACCGGGAAGGTTTGCCGGGTGTGGGCAGGCGAAACTCCGTACGGACGTCTCTGCCGGCGGATAGCGTCATGTCCAGGATGAAGGGGGATTCGTGATCATGGCAGAGCGTGCGGTTCCGTCTCGCGTGGTGGCCGCGGAGCGTGTCGCCTCCGAGGCGGGTTTCAAGAAGAGCTGCATCCCCGAGGTGGGCAGGTTGCTCAGGCTGGCCGCTGCTGCGAAACCCCACGGAGTCATTGCGGAGAGCGGCACCGGCTCGGGCGTGGGTACCGCCTGGCTGCACAGCGGGCTTGGCGCCGGTGCCCGCCTGGTCACCGTGGAACGGGACGAGGAGCTTGCGCGTCGAGCGGCTGGTGTCTTCGCGGACGACGACCGCGTCAGCGTCCTCACCGGGGACTGGCGGCTGCTTGAGCAGCACGCTCCCTTCGATGTCTTCTTCTGTGACGGCGGAGGCAAGCGCGACGACCCCGAGCAGGTCGTCGAGCTGCTGGCTCCCGGTGGCCTTCTCATCCTGGACGACTTCACCCCATCGCCCCATTGGCCGCCTCGTTTCGGCGACGAAGTGGACGAGCTCCGCCTGTTCTACCTCACTCATCCGGCCCTGGACGCCACTGAAGTACTCACAACGCCCGCCAGCTCAGCGGTTGTTGCGGCACGCCGCCTCTAGCGAGGAAGGCGTGGACCGTTCTTGATCACGCCGCGAGGGCTGGTCTGCCGCCCCAGCGGATGCCCTTCTCGCTGCGAATGCGGGCGCGTTCCTTGCGTTGTGCGGCGAGGACGTCGGGGTGGCGGGCGTTGGCGTTGCGCCAGCGCAGGTAGCGGTGCAGTGACCGGGTCTGCGCGGGATGGCTGCGGTGGTTCGAATTCGCCAGGGTGAACTGCCGCAGCGGGCCGAAGTGCGCCTCGATCGGGTTGGCCCAGGACGCATAGGTCGGGGTGAAGCACAGCTCGACTTTGTTCTTCTTCGCCCAGCGGCGGATGTCCGCTCCGGTGTGGGCGGAGAGGTTGTCCAGAATGATGTAAATCGGTGCGCCGTCGGGCCGGGC
The DNA here is from genome assembly GCF_036173045.1 of Streptomyces sp. NBC_00299. GTDB lineage: Bacteria > Actinomycetota > Actinomycetes > Streptomycetales > Streptomycetaceae > Streptomyces > Streptomyces machairae. Next base: position 60,150 of record NZ_CP108040.1, on the reverse strand, counting down.
GGCGCGGATCGACTTCAGCGCGGCCAGTGTGTGGGCGGTGCCTTTGCGGCGGCGGTTGACGCCCCACAACCGGTCGTCCCCGACGGAGTAGCAGCCGTGGAAGTAGGTCACGCCGTGCGTGCGGCGGTAGGTCGCCGGCAGACGGTCGGGCTTGCCCTGCTTCGCCCAGCAGGAGCCTGCGGTGGGCCGGATCCCCAGCGGGCCGAACTCGTCGAATGCGAAGACCCGGTCCGGGAAGTGCTCCAGGACGTGCTCGATGCGGTCGAGCTTGGCGTCGCGCTCGGGGTCGGGCGACTCCTTCCAGGTCTTGGTGCGCTGGAAGGTGATGCCGCGGCGCCGGAGCAGGCACCGTAAGGCTTCACGGCCGATGCGGATGACACGTCCGTGCACTTTCCGCAGGTAGGCGGCGAGTTTGCGGATCGACCAGCGGGTGAAGGGCTGGCCGAGCTTCGCGGGGCGGGTGGTGGCCGTCTGGACGACGAAGTCCTCGTCGTCATGACTGAGTAGGCGGGGACGGCCTCCCGCCCATTGAGGGTCCAGGCAGGCCAGGCCGATCTCGTTGAACCGGTGGATCACATCCCGCACCGTGTCCTCATCGGCCTGGACCAACTGGGCGATCACCGAAACACGGTTCCCGCCCGCCGAGGCCAGCAGCATCATCGCACGCCGGTAACGCACCGAGCTGGTACTTCCCCGGCGCACGATCTGCTGCAGCTTCTGCCCTTCCTGGTCGGTCAGTCTGCGCACCCGCACAGGCTCAGCCACCACACCTCCAGCGGTCGGAACGGACGTTGCCGCCCATCCAACCGCTCCAATCGCCAACCCGGCGAACCTTCCCGGTCAGAGCACTAGGAAAGGCACCATGGCCGATCACGAGGCCAGGTGGTCGGTCCGGCAAAGCCAGGTTCGCCCGTGGCTGCTGAAGCGACTCAGTTCATTGCCGCACCCGCTCTTGGTCGGCGAGCCGCCTGGTGTCTAGGAGCCGCTGGAGGACTCCCCCGCACTGACGACCGTCCCAGCCGCGAGCGGCATCGTCGACGGCACGGCGCTCACGGAAGCAGGCGCCCGCGTAGCTGTGTACGAGACCCTCGCGATCCTCACCGGAGTCGAGACCAGCCTGACCGACGAACTGCTCGTGCTCTCGGCCACCCACCGCTACGCCTTCCACGTCGCCCAAATGCCGTGGACGCCGAACCCGAAGACTGCCAAGAGCAAAGGGAAGACAAGTCCCTCTCCGAGGCGCTTGTCCCGGCCGGCGTCGCCCGCGCCGCCGGCCGCCTCCTCGCCGACACCGAGAACGCCAGCCAAGGTGATTACGCCGTAATCACCTGGAGCTGTCTGCGGCGTGGTTGCATGCCCGAGTCGCACTGGCTGGCCGGTCGTCAGCGCGGTGATTACGTCGTAATCACCTACGGGACACCGCAGTAGGGTCCGACATGCTGTGGCTGACGTGGCACTGACTTGGGATGCCAGATAATTCACTCGAACCTGTCGCCCGTGCTCGTGCTTGCCGGTGCTGCCGGTAGCCTCCTGCGCGCCTGAGGCGCTGGCGGCCGCTGGCCGAATGACCGAAGTGCTCCCCTGGCTTGAGCAAGCTTCCGCAGCCTGGCTACCGGCGCCTACAGTGCGGCGGCCGAGTTGTTGATGGCTGCAACGAGGATGGTCGCCTCGTAGCGGACCGCGAGCCCGTCGTATCGCGTGGCCACGGCGCGGTGCCTCTTTGGACGGTTGGAGGCTCGGTTCGACTCTGAGGTCTTGGCAGCGAAGGGCCAGTAGGCGTCACGCACGCTGGGATCGCATGCTGTCGACGGTGCAGTGGGAGCCGAGTGCAGGGGCCCGTCAGCACGCTGCCGGCCCCTGCATGAACGATCGAGGCTAGGGGAAGGTCTTGTCCCATCCGTCCGAGACAAGAGCCACGATGGCTGTCTCGAATCTGTTGGCCACCTGCTGCATCCCGGCATCACCGCCGAAGAGGATGTCACCGTTCTCCGCCAGGAGGACGCCCTCATCAGCGGAGAAGGCGATCCCCAGTGGGAGGACGGGCTGGCCCAGGCGCTTGCCGTAGATGCGGACATTTCCTGTCAGGGATGTCGAGCGCCTCTTCGACCGCGACCCCGAGGTAGGTCTCGTCGGCCCGGAAGGGCCAGGTGACAGTTAGTTCTCCGAACGTCTCCAGGTGTCGGCGCAGCCGTGCACTGACGTCGTAGCCCGCGGCGGCGTACTGCCTGCAGGCGTCCTCGACGTGAGTGGGTAGGCCTCGATCCGCGCCGCGCCTGCGAGGTGCTCCCGCAGTACCCGCACTCCCGGTCGGTCGTGGTTGCTGTTCATCCCGTGAGCACGCCCTCCGACGCCCGGAACCCATGTCTTGCAGTTGGCGCGCAACTTGAACTTCTTGCCCCTGGAGTTGAACGTCACCAGGCGCCGGCACCGAGAACGCCAACCAAAGGTGATTACGCCGCAATCACCTCGAGCTGTGTGTGGCGCTGCTTGCGTGCCCGACTCGAAATGGCTGGCCGGTAGTCCGCGCGGTGATTACGCCGTAATCACCTACGGGCACCGCAGTAGGCTCCGACATGCTGTGGCTGACGTGGCACGGAGCTGGGATGCCAGCACTCGAACCCATTGTCGGCGTGCTCAAGCTCGCGGTGCTGCCGGTAGCCGCCTGAGGCACTGAGCCCCTCTGACCGGCTGACCGAAGTGCTCCCCTGGCTTGAGCAAGCTTCGGCAGCCTGGACACCGGCTCCTGATACGGCGGCCGAGTTGATGACAGATGCCATCGGAGCGGCCCCGCCCGGCTGGGTTTCGGCGCAGCCAACGGGTGCATCGTGCATCGCGTCCTATACCTCGCCGGCACAGCCCTCGGCCGCGAGCTCGACTGAGGCCTGCCGGACTGTAACCACCTCTATGTGCACCAGGGAGCCTGATCGGCACCCTGGTGCAAGCGACGGTGCATCCCGTACAACGAAGCATGGCCATCCGCCCGGAGCCCGACGACATGTCACCGCCGCAAGACTGGAGTGCTTCTGAGCGTCGTCTGTGGTCCGCTTTTCGCGACGGCAGCATGCTGGATCTGCGCACAGGAGTAGCGGCAGAGGACGATCCCGCGAGTGGGGCAGCGTGGGGCCCGGAGCGGCAGATCCGAGCCCACGCGATCGCGCTCCTTCTTCTCGGAGGTCCGCCGGCAAGTCCCGGGAAGATTCGTGCGCTTCGTGTCACGGGCGCACGAGTGACGGGTGAACTCGACCTCACATCAGCCATCATCGACTGCGAGATCGACTTTGACGCCTGTTCCTTCTCCGAAGTCCTCAGCCTCCGGCACGCCTCGACGCTCGCCGTCTACCTGCAGAAGTCGCACCTGCCCGAGCTCAGCGCAGAAGCGTTGCGGTGCCCGGTCCTCGACATGCGGGATGCGGTCGTTGAGGGCAACGTATGGATCCAGGCAAGTGACTTCACGATTGACCTCAACCTTGATCGTGCGAAGGTCGGCGGTTGGATCAACGGAAACGTCGTCACGATCGGGACGTGGTTCAACGGTCGATTCGGCCTGACCGTTGGCAAGTGGCTTTCACTGTCCAGTGCCCGGATCGGGGGTGTTGACCTGCGCCAGGCCCAGATCGGCCTTTCAGGAGGCACCGAAGAGGCACTGGGCGCCCATCTGCTGACATGCGACACCTTCTGGGCCTCTGACATTCGCGTGGCGCACGGCATCATCCTGAGCGGCGCGCAGATCAACGGTGATGCAGTCCTGTCCCAAGCCGCTGTGCACGGAGCCCTTTCGGGTAAGCCGGCAATCCGTCTCGATGGGATCTACGCGCGACGCCTGGACATCGATACCGCAAGATCGGACGTGGAGTCCGTCTCGTTGCGGGGAGCCGCTATCGGCAATCTGATCGACCGTCCTCAAGGAGGCCCACTTCTGGAATTGGACGCACTCACCTACGATCGCCTCGAACCGCTGCCACCTCGCTCGACCCGCAGCCGCCTCGCCTGGCTCAGGGAGAGCCTCGGTGATCAGTACCTGCCTCAGCCCTACGAACAACTAGCAGCGGCCTACCGCCTCCTCGGCCATGACAGTGAAGCCCACAGGGTTCTGCGCGCGAAGCACCGCCACCACCGCTCAACTCTCCCGTGGACAACCAAGATCTGGGACTGGCTGCAAGACGCTGTCGCAGGCTATGGCTACCGCCCCGCCCTCGCCGGCGGGTGGCTCGTCGCTCTCACGCTCCTCGGCACACTCGTTTTCAGCCTCAATGAGCCACAGCGCTCCGAACCGGGCCGCGGTCCCGCCTTCAACCCCACCGTCTACACACTCGACCTGCTGCTGCCCATCATTGACTTCGGCCAAGATAGGGCCTTCGTGTCAGGCAGCGGACAGCAGTGGTTCGCCTATGCCCTCGTTGCCTTGGGTTGGATACTCGCCACCACGCTTGTCGCCGGCCTTACCCGGGTGCTGGGTCGCTCCTGAGAGTTCCTGCAGGGAAACAGCGCGACGCGGGGCCTCGCGCTGACGGCTTGCTGCACTCCCCCAGCCCATGCGTGCAGCGTCCCAGCGGTGATTACGTCGTAATCACCGCCGGAGGCAGAGCCTGGTCTGCTGGCGCGTGTGTCAGGCTCTGATGTTCGGAGCGATTACGGCGTAATCACTTGATTGACCGGACGGCGCCCGGAGTCTGGCTCCCTGCCGCGCCCGATCGGCTGCTGCTGACGACAGCCACCCGTGAGGGTCTGCCTCATCAGACGTCCCTGAGACCAGCGGCGCGCGGCACCGGGTGATTACGCCGTAATCACTTCCAGGGCCTTGGTGGCCTGACAGACCAACAAGCAACCGAAACTAACGTGTCGAAGCAGCAAAAGATCAAGGACGTTAGTATGGTGTCCCTCATGACTTCGCCAGCCACGCCCGGCGACCGCGAGAAGGTCGTCTCCAAACTGCCGGCTTGGCTCCGGCAGAACCTCAAAGTCAGAGCCGCCCAGCACGGCATCGAGATCCAAGCCGCGGTCGAACAAGGCATCAGAGACTGGTGCAACCTGGCCGCCACCGCCGCCACCGTCGACACGTCCGGCGCCGACTCCTTCGCCACCTTCCTACCGCCCGGCCAGTGGGAGGAGTTCCGCCAGGTCACCACTGACCGACGGGTCTCCCTCATTCAGGGCCTCGCCCAGTCCATCCAGCTGTGGATCGACTCCAACCCCGCCCCCGACGTGGCCCGGCCTGAGATCACCCGCCGCTTCATCGTCTGCAACCAGAAAGGCGGCGTCGGCAAGACCGCCATCACCGCCGGACTCGGCGAAGCACTCGCCGAAAACCCCAACGCCCTGCACGCCGTACGCGTCGCCAAAGCCCTCACCAAGGCCCTGCGCGCAAGCGAGACCCACGACGAAGAAGAACGAGAAACCGACCCGCTCGACATCGAGAACCTGCCCGGCCCCGGCCTGCAAGTGCTCCTCGTCGACTTCGACCCGCAATGCCACCTCACCAACCAGCTCGGCGCCGCACCCCTGCCGTTGAACGGCGACAGCCTCACCAACCACATGGCGGGCGACCCCAAGGGCGACCTGCGTGATCTCATCGTCTCCGTCGACGACGACAACTTCGACGGCCGGCTCCACCTCCTGCCCGCCTGCAACGACGCCTTCCTGCTCGACGTACGCCTGTCCGCGGTACGGGCCCGGGAAGCCGCCCTTGAGCGGGCACTCGCCCCGCTCGAAGCTGATTACGACGTAATCATCGTCGACTGCCCGCCCAGCCTCGGCCTCAGCATGGACGCCGCCGTCTACTACGGCCGACGCCGCGACGGCGAAAAGCCCGGACAATCCGGCGCCCTGATCGTCGTCCAGGCCGAAGACAGCTCCGCAGACGCCTACGAACTTCTCACCACACAGATCGACGACCTGCGCGGCGACCTCCTGGTCGACATCGACTACCTCGGCATCGTCGTCAACCTCTACGACTCCCGCCGCGGTTACATCGCTACGTCCTCCCTCCAGGGGTGGGTCGACATAAAGGATCCGAGAGTCGTCGGACTCATCGGAGACCTCAAGGAACAGAAGGAAGCCGTCCGAGTGAAGATGCCCCTGTTGTCGTACGCGCCCAAATCACAGCAGGCGATCGGCATGCGCGCACTTGCCAGGGAGGTGCTGTGAGCAAGGCCGACCAGCTGGGCGCCGGCCGATTCGGCGGGGGAGTGCGACCTGTCAGCGCACGACGTCAGGCCGTGGCCGCCGCCACAGGCGTCCCGACCGAGGGCGTCTCCTCGCCGTACGAACTGCCACCCCACCGCATCAGCCTCAACCCAGACAATCCCCGCTCCAGCCTCGGCGACCTCACTGATCTCGCGGGCAGCCTGGGAACCCACGGCCAGAAGCAGGCCATCACGGTCATGAACCGCGACGCGTACGTCAAAGCCAACCCGGATCGCGAAGCCGACATCGAGCCCGAGACCACCCACGTCGTCATCGACGGCAGCAGCAGGCTCGCCGCCGCCCGCGAAGCTGGCCTGACCGCCGTCAAAGTCATGGTCAGTGATGACCAAGGGTCCACCTCCGAGGAACTGCTCGAATCGGCCCTGGTTGCCAACATTCACCGGCAAGACCTCGAGGAACTCGACGAAGCCCGGGCTCTGCAACGCCTTCTTGCCATCCATGGCAGCCAGAGGGCCTTGGCCAAGAGGCTCCACCGCTCCCAAGGCTGGGTATCTCAGCGTCTCGCACTGCTCAACCTCACGCCCGAACTCCAGGCCCGCATCGGCGAGGAACCCATCGACCTGCTACGTGCGGTCGGCAACAAGCCGCACGCGGAGCAAGACGCCGCCCTCCAAGACCTGAAGGCGGAGCGAACCCGCAAAGAGGCGGACAAGCCCACCGCTCGGTCTCAGACACCATCCGAGAAGGCCGCTCCCTCCGAGGAGCCGGCCATGAGCAACGAAAGGGGTAGCGATGTAAGCGGGCCGGGTTCGATGCAGGAGCAGTCGGGCTCGCAGGTGCCCGGGCCGGACGATGAGCCGACTTTCAACGGAACAGCCGCGGACACGCCCTCGGTGCCAGTACAGAGCACTGCAACCGAGGCAGTCGCTAGTGCCCGAGACCAGCAACCGAAGCGATTCCCGTACCAGGACGGAACGGAAGCGGCCTGGTTCTTGATCCGCAAGATGCCACCAGACGAGTTCAACAAGATGCTGGACTTGCTCATTGAGCACAGGGACAACCAGGCGGTCTCCGCTGGCTGACTGTGGTGGTGGAGAGCAGGCCGTTCGGAGTGTGCAACCGGGGAAGTAGCCGCGACAGAAGGCCCATGTCAGCAGAAATACCAGGGGACCAGATGGGGCGCGCTCACCCTCCGGGTGATGCGCGCCCCACGCGGCCATGCTCTGTACCCGCCCACTGGCGGCTGAGGGTTGGGCCGTTTCCCCGGGACGCTCCGGGCCTGCTGAGTTTCCCGTGGCTGGGAGCGAAGGAGCCCGCTTCACTCCGTGTCATCGCACGCAGAAGACAGTCGGGAACGGCTTGATGGCCGTACCGGCGGGCCGGACGGCATGGGAGGACCTGTTTCCCGGTCTGACGAAGATGAGCCGTACCGATCCGTTGGCAGCATTTCCGTTCTCCGCTTGCTGAGACGGCTCGATTGATGGGCCCGGCGGCCGAGCTTTAGGCAGCGCTCAGGCAGAACCAGAGGTCCTCTGGCACGCCGACCCGCGCGGAACGAATCTGAGTCCCGACAAAAGCCGGGCGGCGAGCTGGTTCTGGGTGCGGGGCTCGCGACGGACACGGTCCAGCCGCACGACAGCGCCTCTGACCCTCAGGTGAAGGGAGCACATGTCCAGATGCGCTCTCTCACACACACGAGCGGGCACGGGCCCCGCCTGCGGTAGCCAGTTCGCCTGGCAGTCAGAACCTGGCCCGGGCAATCCCGATTCATCAGGTTGCTGAAGCAGTCTTCTGTCGCGCCCGGCCCCGGCCAGGCGTGAGAGCGCGCTGTCAAGCGCGCGACGAGCAGCGTCCCAAAACGCCTGTCGCGCTTCGTCCGAGCGCGTGCGCTCGCCGGCAATGTGGTCCAGCATCGCAATGCAGCCGGCACTGAGGTGACCGTCTGCGCGTCACGTCTCATCGCAACACTTTGCAGCTGTCCACGGAACCTCAGCGGGAGCATCTGACGCTGAGCCCTGGGCCTATGCGCTACCGGTGCGGCCGATCTGCATGTGGATATGACCTTTGTGGGCTTCCCGGCCATGCAGGGTTCCGGGAGCCGACTTGGGATGGTCGGGATGCATGATGAATCTGCTCTTCTTGCCTATGTCGGTGGGATCGCTGGCGTCCTCCAGGCCGTCCGTGCGGTCCTGGTAGTTCGTCGCCGCGAAGTGATAGAGCTCGAGGAAGAACTGCCAGGCAGCTGTGTCGGGGGCCCCGTCAGCAAGGAGCCGGTAGCTGGTGTTCCCGCCGGTCCCGGCGGGCCAGTCGCCGCCGGCGGTGGTGAGCCCTGGCACGTGGATCCTGCCCCAGTCATCGAAGACGGTGAAGTACACATCGGCTCCGAACAGATTTCCCCGAGCCCCTACGAAGTCGACGGCACGGCCTTGCCCGTGGCAGTCATTTCGGCCTCCAGGACGGTCCCCGCTGATGCCTGCGTGGTACAACTCTGTAACCCCCCAGGCAGTGTTCAGCATCTGGCACATGAGTACGAACGCCATGGCGTTGCGTGGGTCAAGCCGGTCCGGAGCCGATCCGGTACTGATTTGGCTCTCCGTTCCCTTCTTGCCGGTGGGCCAGTACCGCACGATGACTCCTGCGACATTTCCGGGCTCATTCTCCAGCGTGACGGGATTCCACCCATCGAGATTGATGCGTCCTGTGGTGGAGGAGGGCGACTCCAGTTTGATCAGCCGTTCGGCAACGAACGCGTCGATGACCTCGCGGGCCTCCGCTTGGGAGATGTTCCGAGGCACGAGAGCCATGCTCGTCTCCGTTCCAACTGGGTTGCAGGCAGCAGGGCCGGGGCCAGAAGCGAGGACGGGGCTCACAGGACAATCCGAGATTGCTGGGCAGCGACCGTCAGCGACGCATCGGACATACTCCCGGCCTGGCGACATGCCTTGAGGTTGCCTCACGAGCGTTCCATCGTCGTTGTCGTGATCGTTAGCCACATGTCTCTCAAGCGTTTCTGGCTCATCGCCCGCGCATTGCAGCAGGCCAGAGAGGGTTCCTAGTAGTCCGTGTGGGGTGTGTAGCAGGTGCGCTTGGCACGTGCCGGTTGCAAAGTGGGGTGTGTGTCATGGAATGGTGCGCGCCTCGAAATCTTGAGACCCTTCGAGTTCACCCATGCCAGCAAGAGGATCTGCATCCCGTTGGGAGCGCAGCGGCTGCTGGCATTTCTCGCGCTGCAGAACGACGATGTGCACCGGTCTTCCGCCGCCGAGCAGTTGTGGCCCGATTGCACGACCTTCCGGGCTGCGGCGAACCTGCGATGTGCTCTGTGCTACGGCCGCCGGGTGGGATCTGTCACGGTGATCGACAGTGTGGGCCAGCGTCTCATGCTGTCGCCAGCCGTCAAGGTGGATCTACACGCGGTTTCGGGGGCCGCCCGCCAGATCATCGCCGGATCCGGCCAGATGTCCCATGGCTGGGAGGAGCTCGTGGGGGATTTGAGTCGGGAATTGTTGCCGGGCTGGACGGACAACTGGCTGGACCTGGAGCGAGAGCGCTGGAACCAGACGAGGGTTTACGCACTTGAGGGCTTGGCTCAGCAGTTCCAAGCCGCAGGCCAGTACCTACCCGCTCTCCAAGCAGCGCTGGCAGCTATCGCAGTCGATCCCATTCGGGAGACTGCGCACCGCATAGTCATAGAGGTGCACATAGCAGAAGGCAACATCGCCAGTGCGATCAAGCGATACCTGGACTACCAGTCCTTCCTGCAGCGAGAGCTGAACGTTTCGCCATCACCTCAGATGGCCCGCCTGGTGCGTGACTTGATGCCCATGTAGGGCCTCAGTCGAACGGGCGGGGCCTGCGGCCTGCCGCGTAGTTGCGCCGTCGTGCGTCTGTGCTGCGCTCGGCGGGCCGGCTGCTTGTCGGGCTGCAAAGCTTCCCACCCCTCCAAAGGGTGGCCGGTAGTCCTAGCCCAGTTCGCCCAGCAGCGGACGTCGGCGGTCGGATCGGGCACCATCACACATCCGCCCGGCGCGCCTGTGCGGTCACGGAATTTGGTGGGGTCGATGAGCATCTTGACCAGCCCAAACAGATCGAAAGGACACTCCCGCAACGCATCCCCGACGAAGCTGAGAACGCTGTCATAACGGGCCCGGTGAAAGCTCTGACCGACGGCTCGTTGGCTCACCCACAAGGAGAGGGCGGCGTATATGAAAGTCCGGTCCATCCTTCGTGACCTCCCCGCGCCGGGGGAGATGCTCGGCGATCCCGACGTGTGTATCGCCGTACTCGACGGCCCTGTGGACCTGACCCACCCCTGCTTCGAGGGCGCCGACGTCAAGCGGATCGACACACTGGTCCGGGACCCCGCGGGACGAGGGGCGATGTCATTGCACGGCACCCACGTGGCGAGCCTTCTCTTCGGACAGCTGGAAAGCAGTGCCGTCGGCCTCGCGCCCCGATGCCGCGGGCTCATCCTCCCCATCTTCCAGGACGGACGGGAGGGGCGTGTGCCCCAGCTCGATCTGGCGCGCGCTGTAGAGCGGGCCATGGACGAAGGGGCCCATGTCATCAATATCAGCGGGGGAGAGCGCTCGGCAGACGGCCAAGCCGAGAGCATGCTGGACCGAGCGCTGCGGATGTGTGAGGACCGCGGGGTGCTCGTCGTCGCGGCGGTCGGCAACGACGGGTGTGACTGCCTGCAAGCCCCCGCCGCGGCGCCGTCAGTACTGGCTGTCGGCGCTGCAGACATCAACGGTGCACCAATGGAGGCCAACAACTGGGGCATCGCCTACCGCGAGAACGGGGTACTTGCACCCGGACAGGCTATCGAGGGCGCTGCGCCCGGCGGGGGGCTGATGGCCCTGACCGGCAGCAGCTTCGCCACTCCTGTGGTCTCCGGGGTGGCCGCACTGCTGATGGCAGAGCAGCTCCGGCACGGAGACAAGGCCGACCCACTCGCGGCCGGCAGAGCCATCCTCCGGACCGCTAGCGACCCCCCCTGCTCCTCTCCTGACGACTACGAGTGCCGCAGACACTTGGCTGGCCAACTCGACGTCGCGCGCGCCCACCAAATGATCACGCGACCGAGCACGCCCACAAACGATCAGGCTCTGGCCGCTGAGTCCCAGACCCGGCCGACAGCCTTCTTGACACGGCGGCATGACGCCGTCACTTCCGGAGTCGGCGTCAACGCCGCCGGCGAGCGCCCGTCGCTCCCCATACCCCACTCTGCATCGGACGAGAGGCCCACCACCATGGACACGAATGCCGCGCACTTCGCTCCGAACGAGGGAGCTCCCGAGGCAGGCAGGACGACAGAGGCGGCGCTGGAAGCTCCGTCCCCGCCCGCCCAAGAAGAGCCGCAGCAGCCGGAACCCACTCCACCCGCAGCAGAGGCTGGCGACACCAACGATGCCCTACTCGTGGAAGCGAGCGCCTCAGAACAGAACGAGGGAAGCCACCGCGCGCCAGCCTCGCATGCTGCAGGCAGCCAGGAAGTCTCTAGTGGGAGCTACGGGGTTGCAGCGGCAGCACCTCCCGCGTCGGCCAGCTTCAGCGTGAATGAGCCGACGGCCGGTGTCCGCCCGTCGTGCGGGTGCGGCGGGAGCACTTCGGGGTGTCAGTGCGGGGGAAACGGGAACGGTGCGCACCAGCAGGTGATTTACGCCATCGGCACGATCGGATACGACTTCGGCACCGAGGCCCGCCGGGACAGCTTCCGTCAGCTGATGCCCAACGTGGTAATCACGGATCCAGCAGGCGGCCCGGAGAAGGAAGTCCAGCCGAACATCTACGACCCTGCGCAGATGCGGGCCTATCTGTCGAAGTACCCGACGGAGTCTCGTCACCTGATCTGGACGCTGAAGGCTGACGCCACCAATCTTTACGCTCTTGAGGCAGAGCCGGCCGTGGGCATGGACTGGGATCGGCCGCTCATCACGAATCCCAAGGCCTCGGCGGCTGAAATCAGCGAGGCAGCGACCGAAACAGCAGGGAACACCAACAAGCTCGCTGAGTTTGTGGAAGTTCTGTCCTATCCACCTGTGTCTCCGGTCTACAGAACCTTCCGGGACGCCATCGTCGGACAGACACTGGGGGAGAACGATCCGAACTACGTCTCGCGGGTGTCGATCCCCGGAGTGCTGACGGATCGCACAGCCCGGACCTTTCAAGGGGAGAACCTACCTGTAGTCGAGGTCCAAAGCCGCGGCCTCTACACCTGGAACGAAGCCGTCCTGGTCCAGGCAGTAATCGAGGCCGTCAAGCAGGAGTACAAGAAGAGGAAGCCGCCGGTCGAGCTCGACGAAGGCAAGATCGACACGCTCAAGACAACCATCCGAGCCCTCCTCGACATGGCTTACTGGAGGTTCCGCAACCTTGGGCAGACCTCTGCCGACCGGGCAATGAATGCGGCAGGAACGAACGCATTCTTGGTGGGAAGCGAGCTCAAGGACGGTCTCCTGTCGGCGAAGCACGTTCCCGGCAAGGACGACAACTTCTACGCCCTGGAATCCATCAAGGTCGCCAAGAGCACCTTCTGCCGCCCTGGAGGATCGGATTGCCAGGACGTCTACCTCACATTCTTCGACCCCGAGAACGAGCGGCGCGCCCGCGTGACCTACCTGCTCACGTTCGACGTAGCGCTGCCGCTCCCCATCCCCATCGGGCCTGCCCACAAGTTCATTGGCGGCATGTGAGCACAACACGAAGAAGGAAGCAGACCATGAGCCCCCACCAAGAAAAACTGCCCAAGCTCGCCGCACCCGTCCAGGCACCACCCGTGTACAGGGACAACGCACCAGTCTCAGCGGGCCGAGGCACCGACAGCGGCGTCGATGCTGCTGCCTCAGGCTGCGCAGACCTGCCCGGCGCCGCTCGCCAACTGTGCTACGCGATGCGCAGCACCAAGGTCTGAAACAAAGCACTGCGGCCACATGCCAACGCTGAGGGCAAGAACGCCCAGCCGCGAGAACGGCAAATTATGAAGGGAGAGCGCGATGAATGAACCGACCACGCGAGATGAGTCCCGTCCGGTGTTTGTTTCCCTGCAGATGCCGCAGCAGGTGCCGCCGGTCGACCGCACGTCGGCCAGGCCCACAGGAGCACACAGCGACCAATCCGGCGTCGAGGCCAACGGCTTCCTCGATGAATGGGGCCCGAAGATCGCCAGGGGTATCGGCGGGCTGTTCGGCTGAGGCTGCTTGTCGGCGGCAGCGCTTTGCGTCTGCCGCCTAGGCCTCGCTAGCTGAGAGGTATGAAGGGAGAGCGCGATGAATGAACCGACCACGCGAGATGAGTCCCGTCCGGTGTTTGTTTCCCTGCAGATGCCGCAGCAGGTGCCGCCGGTCGACCGCACGTCGGCCAGGCCCACAGGAGCACACAGCGACCAATCCGGCGTCGAGGCCAACGGCTTCCTCGATGAATGGGGCCCGAAGATCGCCAGGGGTATCGGCGGGCTGTTCGGCTGAGGCTGCTTGTCGGCGGCAGCGCTTTGCGTCTGCCGCCTAGGCCTCGCTAGCTGAGAGGTATGAAGGGAGAGCGCGATGAATGAACCGACCACGCGAGATGAGTCCCGTCCGGTGTTTGTTTCCCTGCAGATGCCGCAGCAGGTGCCGCCGGTCGACCGCACGTCGGCCAGGCCCACAGGAGCACACAGCGACCAATCCGGCGTCGAGGCCAACGGCCTGATCAATCTGCTGGCCAAGGGGATCGGCAGCCTGTTCGGCTGAGGCTGCTTGTCGGCGGCAGCGCTTTGCGTCTGCCGCCTAGGCCTCGCTAGCTGAGAGGTATGAAGGGAGAGCGCGATGAATGAACCGACCACGCGAGATGAGTCCCGTCCGGTGTTTGTTTCCCTGCAGATGCCGCAGCAGGTGCCGCCGGTCGACCGCACGTCGGCCAGGCCCACAGGAGCAGACAACGACCCTTCCGGCGTCGAAGCGAACTTCCTGCCCCTCCTCGGGGCACTCGGGAGCCTGCTCTTCTAGCCGCGTCCGTACCGGGCGACGGTGCCAGTCCGACATCGTCGCCCGGACCAATACCCGCGCAGAGCCGGGATGTTCCGGGGACCTGGTCCTCTCAACCGGAGGATGCGAAGAACGATGCAACTGAACTTGCCAGTTCAAGGCGCCGTCGAGCGACGAACGGGCTTCTACCAGCCCTACACAGAGATCATAGCTGTATATACCTACTCCAACGGGAGAGCCTTCTATACAAAGGCTCGTGAACACGCCGCCCCCGCGCCCCCCTCACAAACCCCGCCGGACGGAAAGGGAGAGAAGACCGGCTACCTGGTCGGTGAACCTCCTCCCGCCTACAACTTCGGTACTGATGTTGGCGACCCGGCGTTCTCGGAAGAGGGGGACTCTCGAGGCTGGCAGTGCGACCCGGGGGCGGGCTGCGAGTGGAACGGCCTGGTCTGAAGCCAGACAGCGGCAGGCGCACCCTCCAGCTGATCGGCCGACGCCTGTCGACGCCCCAGGTGTCCGGGATGCCGAGGCTCGCCGCACGAATGCTCAGGGCATACTCGCCGACCCACTTCTCCTCAAAATGCGCCGATCAATCAGAGAATTACGGAACTGACCCCGAACACCCGGGCCCGAAGCCAGGACGGCGCGCGTGTTGACGATGGAGTCGTCCGCTGTCGGTTGTTGGGGCGTGTGGGGCGTGGATGACTGGCTGTCGCGCAGCATTTGCATGGGCCTCGGGAGCGAAAGACGGTGTTCGCCTGGCGGGCGCGACGTCGCCCGCCGTACGGGATCCGAGATGATCAGTGTTGGGAACGTTCAGAAGCGAAACGCCCACGAGCCGATGAAGGACGCCCAGGAGGAAGCCGGTCTGCCGCCCGGGGTATGGATGAGCCGGGGTCTGCCCGCGCTCGGGCTCACTGCAGGGCGCCGATCGGCGCCGCCTCTACACGAACGAGACGTACGACCAGGCCCGCTCGCAGCTGCGCCCTGGGCAGCCATCGATCCCGGCCGCGTCCGGTGAACAGCTCCGCTTCGAGGCGGAGCTGTTTCGCCAGCTTCTCGATTCCCGCAGCGACTTCACCGCCTACCCCTTCGGTATCCGCCGCGTGCGCCCCCGCGTCGACAGCATCGAGTTGGAGGTGGAGAGTGAGCAGCGGGCGCACGAGATCCTGCGCACGATCCTGCCCTCGTACGAGCCCGGTGGCGAGGTCCACGGCATGCCCGGCGTGCGGATCTGGCAGCGCACGAAGAACGGCAACGAGATCTACCAGTGCGGCCGGGTGACCTCGGCGCGGCTGACCGGCCTGCCCGTCGGCGCCTGGAAGCGCGTGGAGGCTCAGGCGCTCGACACCATCCCCACCGAGCTCGACTGGCGGCCGCTGTGGAAAGGCCCCGACCGGTGGTCTGAGGAAGAGCTGGCCTTCGAGCAGCAATGGAACACGGGGGAGTGGTCCCGCAACTTCCAGGCCGGAGCATGGTGCAGCAGCGGCCTGCTGCGGCGTCTGGCCCTCTTCCACACGGTCGTGCCCGCCGATCACGTCAGCGGCTACCGCGGGCTCGGGATCAACGGCTACGAGGGACTCGGTCCGGTGCGCTGGTGCTTGGACCTCGACCACCGGACCGGGGTGCCGTACCGGAAGCAGGAGCTGGTTGACGCGTTGACCGACTCAGAGTTCGGCCTTCCAGTGGCGCGGGCCCACCACCTCGATGCGGTCTATCCGCCGCGCGAGATGGAGAACTGGATCCGGCTGGACGATGAAGCCCGCACCGGTTTGATCGAGCTGCGGTTCTCTACCTTCAACTACCCCTCGCTCCACCGGAAGAAGGACCTCAAGTACCGGGCGATCGTGGCAGCCATCCACGCCCGCGTGGACGCGGTGCTGGCACACTGAACCGGAGAGCACGCCAGTCCTCCCTGGCGGCCGGCGAACCACAGCCAACACTGGGCCTCCGCCTGACCCTGGGAGATCCAGAAAGGTACTGTCAGCCCCATACGCAATCCTGTGGGCATGCATGAGCCAGAAGAGCCGCAGGAAGCCGATGACGAGAGCCCCTCGCAAGCGCCCCGCGATGGAGGTGAGCGCGAGCGAGCATCAGCCGTCAGCCCTTTCACCGGTCTGGCGAGGATGAGCCGTATCGATCCGTTGGCAGGGGTCCGTTCCCAGCTTGCTGACATGACCCGGCTGGTGGGCCCAGTTGCCGCGCTACAGGCACAGCTCAAGCAGAACCAGAAGTTGCTGGCTGCTGTGCACAGCTGTGCCGCCTCGGACGTGGCGCGTGTGGGCATCCCATCGACCATTGCGTCGTTGGGCCCGCGGATCGATCCGTTGGCCGGGGTTCGTGAGCAGCTTGCCGACATGGCTCGGATCACCGGGCCCATGGCGGCGCTTCAGGCCCAGCTTCGCCAGAACGATGAGCTGTTGGCGAGCGTCCGCAGCAAGATCGCGGTGGATGCTGGGCTTACGAACCTTCCCTCGATCGTGGCGTCCCTGCGTCCTCAGATCGATCCGTTGGCCGGGGTTCGTGAGCAGCTTGCCGACATGGTTCGGATCACCGGGCCCATGGCGGCACTGCAGACTCACGTGCCCAAGCCCATGCCCATCATCGACCCGCTCGCAGGCATCCGCAGTGCCGGTCTCCTGCCTCCCCAGGCCATCATGGCCGGGATACGCGCACAGATAGCTGCAGTGGATCCGCTGGCCTCCACCCTTCGGGGCCTGGCTGAACAGGCCAGAAACGCCTTCCCGTCCCATCTGCTGCGCCAGGCGCTGAGTGCCAGAACCCGCCTACTCCTTCCGGACAACCTGCGGCATGTGCGAGTGCAGCTCTGGCCATGGCTGCTACGCATCAGCGCCAAGGACGGCATGTGCCTGGCCTGGGCTCCCAGGGCAGAGCTTGTCGACATGCTGGTCGCCCTCAAGACATCGCAAGCCCGTCACCAGGTGCTGCTAGATCACCGCAAGGAGGTGCTGGAGGATGTCACCGCGAGCCTCAGCGAGGTAGACCACCCCGAGCTTCTCGTCTATCGGGAGCTCGTTGAGGAGGCCGTCGATTGCCTCGTTGATGGCAGAGACTCCGCTGCGCAGGCCCTCTTGGGTAATGTCCTCGACTCATGCATGCGCGAGTACGGTCATGACTGGCTGTCAGACCGCTTCGCCAACGCCCAGTTCTCCGGAATGAGCAGCCACAAGAGGCTCACCGGAGCCCTCGCCACATACGACGGTCGCAGCCGCATGAGACCCGGCATGTTCACCGCCTACCTGCTCGTCACAGCCCTGAAGAACACCTTCGGCCCCGCCCCGAGACAAATCACCTTCAACCGGCATCTGGCTGCGCACCAGGCCGCCAAGGGCAGCTACTGCAGCGAGTTCGCTATCGCCGCCGTTCTGAGCGTTCAGGCTCTTCTCAGGCACCTGGACGGCTACTTGTGGACACGAACCTGAGAGCGTTGACACTCGCGCCCCGACCGGAGCCGCTTCCCGCCTGACGGGCACTCGGAAAGAAAGATGAGCCGCTACTCCCGCCTGACGGGACACCACGCCCATCGGGCTTTTCTTGCAGGTCAGGGCCGTGTGACGTGTCTGCATGACCACGGATATCAAGCTGATCACTGCCGGGCAGATGTACCGCTACTACTTGCGCCAGACCGTCGTCGGCGACGGCCGACGCCCGGCGCGCACGCCGCTCGCCAAGGCTCAGAAGGAGGCCGGTGTCCCGGCCGGCCGATGGATGGGCCGCGGACTCGCCGCCCTCGGCCTGGCAGCCGGGGACGTCGTCACCGAGGCGCAACTTCGCAACCTGTTCGGGGAGAGGGGCCGGCACCCGCACGCGGATCTGATCGAGGCCGACCAACTGGCTGTGGGCAAGCCACCGCAGGCCGCATGGAAGGCCGGCGTTCTCGGTCGCCGGGTGAAGGTCACGGGCGTCGACCTCGTCTTCCGCCCGCAGCCGACGATCTACCTGCTGTGGGCCATGGGCGATGACGAGACCCGGCGGGTGATCGAGGCCGCGCACGAGCGGGCGATCGAGAGGGTGCTGGAGTGGATCGAGGACGAAGTGGCGGTGATCCGGTACGGCAAGGACGGCATCTACCGGGTGCGGCCGCCCGGCGGTCTGGTCGCCGCGCGCTTCCGCCACTACGAGGCACGGTCGGGGATGCCCTTGCTCCATGACCATCTGCTGCTGTCCGTGAAAGGGCAGCGTCTGGACGGGAAGTGGGGCTCGATCCACACCTTGGCCCTGCACGAGAACACCGTGGCCGCCTCCGCGCTATACAACGAGCTCGTGGCCGCGGAGGTCTGCGAGGCGCTGGGGCTGGCGACCGAGCCGCGCGTTGTCACCCCGGGGCGCCGGCCTGTGATGGAGGTTGCCGGGGTGCCGCACGAGCTGATCCGCTGGACCTCCCGGCGCAGCGACCAGATCGCCGCCTGCCTGGCAGAGCTGGAGCACGAGTACGTCACCGCCGTCGACGACGACGGCGAGCCGAAGTTCCTGCCCGTGGTCTCCGAACGGGCCCGCGCCAAGCTGAACCAGATCGCCGCCCGCAAGACCCGCCCGCCCAAACAGACGGCCCGGCCGCTCGCGCAGCTGCGCGCGTGGTGGAAGGCGAGCGCGATCCTCACCTCCGGGGTGGCCGTCGACGTCATCAACTCCCTCCTCGAGTACGCCCGTGCCGCGGCTGCGGCGATCCGGGCCCGGGTCGCCGCCGTGGTCGATGTCGCCCTGGCGGCCGTCGACGTCGCCGCGACGGTGTTCGTGATGAACGATGGCGGCCGCTTCCACCGCCGGCACCTGCTCGCCGAAGCCCGCCGTCACCTCGCCCTCGTCCTGCGCGGCCGCCGCCGCGAGCCGGGTCTGGACGATCGGATCGTGGCTGCCGCCATCTCCACGTACTGCTTGGACATCAGCGAGCCGAAAACCGTGCGCGGCCTGGAGTCCGGCTACCGCCTCTACACCGCACGGTGGGCACTGTCCGACCTCACCGACCGCCGCCGCCCACCACCCCCCGCGCCTGACCCGGACCGGCTTCCCCCGGCCGACCCCGGCGAGCCGGCTGCGGCCCGGACCTCGGACCAGACAGCGGGGGAGTGGGAGATACCTCGCCTCCCGCTGCAGTACGAGCGGGCCGTCCTCGCCGGTGCGGTGGTGCGGGAGAAGCTGCGCACCACCACCACCGTGCGGGGCCGGGCGTACGACGTCGTCGCGCACCAGCAGGCGGCGATGCCCGAGCAGCTGCTCCCGCCCCCAGCCGCCGAAGTCGAGCACGACGATCAGGAACCGGAGCCCGGCCGACAGGAAGCGGTCAACCTGACGGCGCTGCGGGCCCTGCGGAAGTCCCGCACCGACGTGGAAGCCCTCGATCTCACCGCCGAGCGGCTGCGCCACCTCGGGGACGCCTTCACCGCGGCTGCCGACCGGGCCCGCGCCACGATGGACCGCTACGCGCACCGCGACGATGCCGACGACGCGCATCCGGTGCGCGAGGACGACCAGCGGGCGCACCGCCCGCAGGAGCCCGGACCGCACCGCGGCCGGGAGGCCGGCCACTGAGTGGACCCGATGCCGCGCACCCGATGCCGTGGTGCGCACCGGCGATGCCCGGCACCCACTCCACCGAGTGGAGCCCAG
Source organism: Streptomyces sp. NBC_00299 (assembly GCF_036173045.1). Taxonomy (GTDB): domain Bacteria; phylum Actinomycetota; class Actinomycetes; order Streptomycetales; family Streptomycetaceae; genus Streptomyces; species Streptomyces machairae. Next base: position 40,414 of record NZ_CP108040.1, on the reverse strand, counting down.
CGGCGGGAGTGGAGGACACCGTGGCCAGCACCCACTCCACCGAGTGGAGCCCACCCGGTGGATGGACGACATCGCCGGGGACGATGCCGTGCATCCACCCGGTGCGCACCCGCCGCGTTTCTCCTTGACCCTGGCTCAGGACCCTGTTGGCCAATTCCGCTGGGCGGCTGCCTCAGGCGGCAACCAACGGACGCAAGGTCGAGGGGAAACGTGCAGTGTCAAGGGGAAGTGCAGTCCGAAATGTTCCGTCTGGAGCCATGGTCAAGCTGCGCCCCCGCCCGTGCACACGGACACCCAGAAGACGCTTGCCTGCCTTAGGAGTAGGACCGTTGCCTGGCATGGTCCCTCCAGTTGGTCATCAGCGTGAGCGGGACGTGACCACTAGGATCCTGGCTCCGGCGTTGTCATACCGACTCGATAGGGAGCAACTGCGTGTACCTGGCCGACAGTTGGAAAGATCCGTCCGTACTGGTGGCCGTCGCCAGTGTTCTGGCCACGGTGATTATCGGCATCGTTGCGGCCATCGTGACGAAACGTGCGGCGCTCCCCAAGAGACAGCTGGGATTCTTCTTGAGCAAGTCAGCCCAGTTGTTGACCCCGTCGACAGGCTTGGCTAATGGGCGGCTGGTCATCACCTACGACGGCAACGTCCTCGCGGACCCTTACATCGCTGAGATCAAGATGTTGAACGACACCGGCCGAGACATCCCTTCCAGCCTCTTCGACTCTGGGGCACCGATCGTGATGGATCTGGGAGTTCCCATCGTCGAACTGATCGAGGCCACGTGGGAAGACTGGAAGGATGGGAGTGGACCTGTCAGGGTCACTCCACAGGTCACCGTCGATGGCACTACGCTGACGATGCAGCCGACGCTCATTGCCGCTCACCTGATGACGACGTTCACCCTTCTGGTCGAGGGGGCGCCGACCTTTGACCTGCGCGCGCCGTTGGTCGATGTGGATGTCGAGGTCAAGCGGCTGCGTCCGAGGCGCAGTCTTCCTAGCGATGGCACCGGATTGAACTACGCCTGACTCAAGGAAAAGGCTGATCACGCCTTGCAGGTCGTCGAGCTGGCGGGGCGTGTCCCCCCACGTCCGCCTGGTGACCCGCGATATACCGGCCGATTGCGTACACCTCGACCGTGCTCTCACCACGCCACATCCGACGACTCACAACGCCCTGGAGCGTTACTGAAGCCCGTCGTCTCCCGCCAACAACTTGACTCTCGTCGATACGCTGACCGTGTCGAGCACTACTCGTGCCAACCGGCGACCATGCCATCGGAGTCCAGGCAGATCGAGGGCAGCATCGTTGCTGGAGTCGTGACGACAGACACGGCCAGGCGGCTTCAGTGCACTGCCCTGAGGCGGCGGAAGTGGGAGGTACGGCTGCTGCCCCGCGGTGTCTCGGTGATCCAGGCGTCGATGCGCGAGAGGTTGAGAGCTGCCGCCGTGAACTGATGCTGAAGGTGCGTCTTGGCGACGCCGTGATAGCGAGAACGTCGCAGCCCCATCTGCCGGACGCCCTGCGAGATCGTGCTCTCGATGCCCGCGCGGGACTGGTAGCGCCGACGCCACTCGTCCATTTTCTGCTCTTCGCGCGCCTTGCGAAGCGCTTCGAGTTCTTCGCGGTTTCTGAAGGTCAGGCGTCTGCCGATCCTCCCGGTGCCGCGTGTGCACTGGCTGCGGACGGGGCAGGGCCGGCAGTCGTTGATGGAGAACCAGACCCGGATGACGGGAGCTCCCGTCTGGCTGTTGCTGGCGGACCAGCCCCTGCTGCGCTTGCCGTTGGGACAGCTCACCTCCTTGGCCTGCCAGTCGATGGTGAAGCTCTCCTGCGTGAATCCGTCTCCGTCTTTGGCCTGCCAGGCCGCGGTGCCTTGAACTGGTCCGACGATCGCGATGCCGTAGTCGCGTTGGGCGGATACGAGGACGCGGGCCTCGGTGTAGCCGGAGTCGACGAAGTGTTCGGTCGGCAGCAGGTTCTGCTCGGCGAGGCCTTCGTGGATGGCGTCGGTCACCTGAACGTCGTGGATGGGGGCGGTCGTGGTGAGCACGTGTGTGATCAGGTTGGGGTGGTCGGGCTCGCACGTCTCTGTGATGTGGACCTTCCATCCTGACCAGTCGGTGTCCCGCTTGGATCCGGTGCGGGCGACGCTGTCGTAGGGCGAGACCAGGCGTTGGCCAGCAGGCGGGATGTTCTTCGGGTGACGCCATCGGACGACGTTGTTCTCGATCTGGAACTCCTGAACCCAGGTCCGACGGAGCATCTCCACTGCGGGGACCTGGCGAAGCCATCCAGGGGCGGTCGGGTGGAAGACGGCCTGCAGCAGGCGCATGCCGTCTTTCCCGATCTCGTTGCCCTTATCGATGCGCTCGGTCTTCGCCTGCGGAAGCCGGTAGTCCTCGATCCGGTAGGAGTACCGCTTGAACCACTCGTCGTCGGCCAGTTCGGCAAGCCACCGGGGTGCAGCCACGGCCAGCGCGTTCAAGGTCGCCCGCAGGGTCTCGCCGACCAGTTCCAGACGGTTCAGGCCGCGGACTGCCGACAGCACGTGTGTGCTGTCGGTGCGTTGGCGGCCGCGAGACTTCAACAGGCCGGCCTCCGAGGCAGCAGCCAGCACGGCGTCCGTGATGCGGGTCTCCGCGCTGCCGTCGACCAGCCGATCCCGGAACTCACTCAACACGGGATGGTCGAATCCAGGGTCCTCGAGCTCCAGGCCGAGGGCGTACTTCCAGTCGATACGCGCTCTGGCAGCGAGGACAGCCTGCCGGTCGGACAGGCCCTCGGCGAACTGCAGGATCGACACCAGGGCGAGCACCGCCGGAGGCAGGGCTGGCCGACCCCGCTGCGGGAACAGGTCGGCGAAGTCCTCGTCGCGGAACAACTCGCCCAGCGCGTCACGCACCCTGATCGCCAGGCTGCCCTGAGGTAAGGCGGCCTTCGCGATCCTCCGCGTTGTCTCCGGAATCCGGCCCGGCCCGCCCGTACGCAGCGACACTGACGCCTCCCCGACGCTGTCCATCCCCGGCAACAACGCCGGATGATCAGATCAACGACACCGGGCCGCGTACGACCACAGTGGAATTGGCCAACAGGGTCCCTGGCTCAGGTCAAGGAGAAACACGACGCCTCCAACCGGCCCGCTGCACGGCATCGACCCCCACCCGATGCGCACCACTCCCGCGCCGCTGGCCGCACCGGTGCGCACCGCCCACCGAGTGGATGCGCACCGGATGGATGGTCTCCCTACTCCACCGGATGGGGCGAACCAGGAGTGCATGGGTTGAACCGGGCCCCCTTGTCGAGTCTGGTCGGGCCGACCACGACCCCTTGTCCGATGCGGCGCCGCCCGCCAGGAGCGGGTGTTTCTCCTTGACCAACTTCGCTGCCGGCCGCCGTTAGGTCGCGGTCAAGGGGTGGGTGTTCACGATGGCCGCCACGCGCCTGCGGGAGGGGCATGCAGCGGCCACCGAGCCATTGGGGCGGCTCTGCCTCGCGCGGGCGCTCCACCGGCCGTTACAAGGCCGGTGGAGGACGCCACGACGCTGGGGAGAGACCGCCGATGATGACCGAAGACAGGTGCCCGCCGTACCCTGACCGCGCCGCCGACCAGGTCGCCGCGCGACCCGCGCCGGGAGGGCTGGTTGGCCGGGCAGGCCGCCGCAGTCTCCTGTCGTCGGCGCTTGCGATCCCGCTGCCGTACCCACTTCCGTGCCCGACCCCTGCGCCGACCGCATTTGCCCAGCACACCACGGCTTTTCGGTGGCCTGGAGCGTCGTCACAACCCTCTTCTCTCCTCCTCTCACTGACCAAGCCCTGGGAAATAGGTGGGGGTGGGGTGTCAGTGGTGGAGGCGATCATCGGGTTCAGGGCGCGCCTGGTGCCCTCTGCGGCCGGGGGCCGGCGCCCGGCCGGTGGCCGGTCGCGACGCACGGGAGGGCGGGGTTGATGGCGGGCAAGCGCAAGACGAACGAGGCGGGATCGACGAACAACCTGCGCACCGATGTGCTGTGCGTGCTCGGGGTGCTCAAGGCGGCGACGGCGGATCAGATCCAGCGGCTGTCCTCACCGCACCTGACGTACCGGCACACGACGAAGGAGACGGCAGCCGCGCGGAAGGAGGCGCGCACCGCCTCCCATCGCGGCGCGCTCAACGATCTGCGACGACATGGCCTATCCGTCGACGGCGGCCGCACCCGAGGGGGAGAGGAGGTGCGCCTGCTCACCAAGGACGGGCTGGCCGCTGCCGGACTCGAGTTGGACCGGGGGCCGGAGGAGATGGGCGGCACGCCCAAGAGCGCGGGCCGCTCGGGGGCTTCGCACGCGATGACGGTCAACGAGACGATCCTCGCGATGATCCGTCCGAAGCCCGACCTTCACCTGGTGGCCGGTGAGCCGGCCGATGCCATCGCGGCCGCCCAGGCCTGGGTCGACGCATCCGACGGGATCGGCAGCATCGCCTCCTACGCCACCGAGGTCGCCCTCCCGGCGACGGGAACGTGGAAGAACCCCGGCGTGGGATGTGCGTGGGCCGACCTCGTCCTCACCGCCCCGGAGGCGGGGGCGCCGCTGTTGTTCATCGAGGCCGACAACTGCACCGAAAACGCCGCGAAGATAGCCGCGAAGTTCGACAAGTACATGCGTCACTTCCACCGCAAGACGAAGGACACCGACGGCCAGGACAAGCCGATGTGGCGCACCCGCTGGTCCGCTCCCGATCCCCAGTGGGGCGACGCGACGCACCCGCCGGTCCTGCTCGTCTTCCACCAGGTCGGCCCGCGGCCCGCGCTGAACCAGATGAAGAAGGTCGCCGCCCTCACCCGCGAGCACTGGCAGGGCCAGGGGGCCGACGGCTTCCACCTCTACAAGGGGAAGATGCCGATCGTGGCGACCACGCTGGAGCTGCTGCGCGAACACGGCCCGTCCGGACCCGTGTTCTGGCGCTTCGGCCGCGAGGGCCGACAGAGCCTCTGGGACGCAATCGGCAACCCCCGCCGCCATGCCGCCCTCGCCCGCCGTGACGAAGAGGCGCGGCGCCGTATCGCGCAGGAAGCAGCCGAACGCGAGGCTCAGCGTCCGGCGTGCGCCGACTGCGGACAGAAGTTCACCGACGACCGGTGGAAAGCCAGCATCGCGGTCGACTGGGGCCGCGGGGACAGTCACCCGCGCCTGTGCGACGACTGCAAGGCGAGGGCGCTCGAGGCGGAGCGGCAGGCGGAACAGGCCGAACGCGACCGGCAGGAGCAGGAGCGCCAGGAGGAAGAGGCGGCGCAGGCATCGAAGGCCGGCGGCTGGCTCGGACGCTGGCGCAGCTGACCTAGGCAAGCCTCCCGGCAGCGCGAGGGCTTGCCCAGCCGCCCCTGGGCAAGCCCTCGTTGTCAGTGGCGGCTGCGACGCTGAACGACATGGACAGCGACGATGAGCAGCTGCTGCGCCGCCGGATCTACGGCACTGACCACGACCATCCCGGTCCGAAGCCCGGACGCAGCTACGCCGAACTGGTAGGCGGGCCGCTGGACGGACTGCTGCTCGACATCACCGGCTGGAGGCCGGAGGAGATCGACGACGGTGTCTCCCTCCTCACGGAGCTCGGGCAGTTCGGCCCCGGGGGCCGGGCGCTGTACGACCCGCGCCCCGGCGACCCGGTCCGCTGGGACTGGGCAGGCGACAGCCCTTGATCACCGGCACTCGGTCGGGTGAAGACACCACACCGGCGGAACCCGCTCGGCAGCCTGGGCGTAGTGCCGTACATGGACCCCATCAACGAGGCGCACGTGCGTGAGCCCGGCCTCCTGGTTGTCGACGTCGCGGCCGCCGACGACGACACCGCGCTCGCCTTCCAGCAGCTGCTCGCAGACCGGTGGGCAACGGCGGTAGCGGAGCGGACGATGCGTGATGCGGGGGAGCCCGGCGTCCGGCTGCGCTGCTACCTGGACCTGCGCCAGCCGATCAGCCCGGCCGCGCCGGACGAAGCCCTGGCACCCCGGTCTGACGCGATGGATTCCGTCGGGGGCGGGCCGGGTGGTATGACTACATAGGGTTGATCTTGCGTTACGGCACGGTGCGGGGGGACATGGCTGAGGCGGAGGAAGCGGCTCAAGAAGAAGAGGGGCCGGTCTTTGAGGGCATTCCAATGCCGAGCTCGCCGTCCCAGGTCGTCCTGGCACCTCCCATGCAGGGTGCCCCGCTGCTCACCGCCAAGCAGTACCTGTACACGTACTCGGATGTGCAGTGGGAAGAGTTCACCGTCGAGTGGGTCCGCGCTCTGGGGCACCCATATGTGCTGGTGACGCGCATGGGTGGGGCTGGAGACCGTGGTGCCGACGTCGCTGCCTGCTTGACTCGCCAGGGCACGAACGGTGAGTGGCATTGCTATCAGTGCAAGCACTACCAGGACGCGCTTCAGCCGGCGGACGCGTGGCCGGAGATCGTCAAGATCTTCGTGGCGAAGGTGCTCGGCGTGTACGAGTTGCCGACCCGCTACATCTTCGTGGCACCGAAGATCGGCTCGTACCTGACCCGCTACCTGGCCAATCCGGCGACGCTGAAAGCAGAGTTCTTCAAGGCCTGGAACAAGGCAAACTCCAAGCTCGGCGCAGAGCTGGAAGCGGGCGTCCGCGCGGCGGTCGAGGCGCTCGCCGACGCCAACGACTTCTCCATGTTCGAGGCCCGGAACATCGATTGGATCGTGGAGCTGCATCGCACGACGCCACATCATGCCCGACGCTTCCCGACCCCGCTCGGGCGCCGGCCCGCGGTTGAGCGGCCTCCGTCGGAGCAGGGCGCGCAGGAGGCGGTCTACGTCCGAAAGCTTCTGGCGGCCTACAACGAGAAGTACGGCCTCCAGTTGCAGACTCTCCAGGAGGCCCGCGCCCACGCCCGGACGCAGCGGCACCTGGCGCGCCAGCGGGAAGCCTTCTACAGCGCCGAAGCCCTGCGGGTCTTCGCCCGTGAGAGCGTCCCGTACGAGACGTACGAGGCGGTCGAGACGGATCTCTTCGAGACCGTGATCGAGGCTGAGGAACGCGAGTACGACCTCGGCTACGAGCGGCTGACTGCCGTCTTGGAAGCAGCCGTGCACCATCAGCCGAACCCCGCCAACATCCTCGCCCCGGTCATCACCGTCCGCGACCGAAAGGGCCTGTGCCACCACCTTGCAAACGATGGCCAGCTGACCTGGTGCAAAGAGGAGTCGCAATGAGTCCTCGACGCCGCCCACGAGGTTCCCGGACCGACGGGTCTGTAACACCGCCAGGCGGACTGCCACCGGGGGAGGTACGCAATGCAGTCACCGTGAGCCCTCTCAACAGCCCGCTGGAAGTCGGTGTCCGCGCCCTCGTGCTGCTGGCCGAGACCTTCCCGCGGCGCCTCGACGTTGCGCAGCTCGTGTACCTCGATCACGCGATGCTCCACAGCGGCGACCTCGACGGCGGACCGGACAGTCTCCACCCGGACCTTCCCGTCGGCCCCGGAGAGCTGGGCCTGCGGCGACGCCTCATCGAGCAAGGGCTCGTCGTGCTGATGCGCGCGGGCCTCGCCGACATGACCGCGACCGCGGAGGGCTTCCTCTACGGCGCGACAGACGAAGCCGCCAGCTTCCTAGAGGTCCTCGAAGCCCCCTACCTCGGCCAGCTCAAGGAACGCGCGGAGTGGCTGACCTCGGCGTACATGCATGAAGGAACGGACGTCCGCGACGGCATGAAGCAGATCACCCAGGACTGGACCGACCGATCCCGGGCCGACGTCCCCAACCACGGGGAGGACGAGATCCAGTGAGCGCTCTGACCCTGCTCCACCTCACCTTCGTCGGCCCCGGCAAAACGCCGGCTGCCGTGGAATTCGGGCCGCACCTGACCGTCATCTACGGCGCCTCAGACACCGGCAAGTCCTTCATCGTCGAAGCCATCGACTACATGCTCGGCGCGAGCAGCCTCAAGGAGATCCAGGAAGCCGACGGTTACACCCGCATTCTGCTTGGCCTCCGTCTAGCCGACGGCCAGACCGTCACCCTCTCCCGCGCACCCGACGACAACAAGGTCGAGATCCACAGCGGCGACGTCCGCGCACTGACCACTGCGCCCCCGGAGAAGACCCTCAACGTCAGGCACAGCGCAACGAGCGAGAACAACCTCTCCCGCTACCTGCTCAAGCTCATCGGCGCCGACGGCCGCAATCTCCTTAAGAACCAACGGGGCGACCGGGTCTCCCTCAGCTTCCGCCACCTGGCCCACCTCTGCGTCATCAGCGAGACACAGATGGCCGCTCCCCGCTCACCGGTTCTCACCAGCGGGCAGAACACCAGCGCTACCGCGGAAAAGTCGGCCTTCAAGTACCTGCTGACCGGGGCCGACGATCCAGAGAGGCCCAAGGGAGCGAGCGACGTCGACAAGAAGGTCGGCAAGGGAAAGATCGACCTCCTCGACCAGGTCATCACCGACACCCGGAGCAGCCTCACCATCGAGGCGAACGAAGCCGAGCTGCAGGAACAACTTGGCCGTCTCGAAACAGCGCTGGCCAGCGCATCCGCAGCTGTCGGAGACCTGATCGCCAGGCGGTCGGCCCTTCTGGGACGGACACGCACTCTCGAATCTCAGACCACCGGCAACCGAACCCGCGCCGGTGAGGTCAGCTCCCTGCTCGCCCGCTTCGACCTACTTCGCCAGCAGTACGAGTCAGACCTCGCCCGCCTGCAGATGGTCGCCGAAGCCGGCACCCTCCTTGGGTACTTCCGCACCGGAACGTGCGTCTTCTGCGGCGCCACGCCAGAACACCAGCAGGATGGTCACCACCTTCACGAGACCACACAGCTTCAGGCCGCCGTCGTCGCAGAGACACGCAAGACCGCCGAACTCCATACCGACCTGCTCACCACGATCGAGGACCTCGAAGACCAACTGGCGGATCTCGACAGCGAACACGCCGCTTGCCGGGACCAGAACGAAGCGCTGCGTCGCGACCTGGCCCGTCTCGACGAACGCCTAGCGCCCCTGAACGCCGACAGCCAAGAACTCCTGGCCACCCGCTCGCGGATCCACGCGGACCTCGCCGTCCATGCACAGATCCAGCGACTCGAGGAGATGAAGGCCAACCTGCAGTCGAGCACGTCGGAGGAACCGCCGCCGACCCGCCCGGACGGAATCCCCGCCGCTGACCTTGCTGAATTCGAGCGCATGGTCCAGCAGATTCTGCAGTCCTGGAAGGTGCCCGGCGACAACGGCGTCACCTACGACCAGAACACGGCTGAGATCACCGTCGACGGCCGTCCCAGGGGCAGCCGCGGCAAGGGCATGCGCTCCGTCATCCACGCCGCCTTCTCCACCGCCCTTGCCGGATACACAGCCGCCCGCGGCCTGCCGCACCCCGGGTTCGTCGTGCTCGACTCGCCGGTCCTCACCTACCGAGAGCCACACGAACAGGACGTCCAGCTCACGCACAACGTCGTCGAGCACTTCTACCGGGGCCTGCTCAGCGACGTCCCGGGTCAGGTCATCGTGGTCGAGAACGGCGACCCACCCAGGGACTTGGACGAATACGCCACGGTGTACGCGTTCAGCACGCCAGGATCGCAGCGCGCCGGATTCTTCCCGGCCCAGGCCGAAGGCTGAGCGCTCACTCGGTCGGCCAGCTGCTCGCAGACGGGTGGGCGACGGCGACAGCGGAGCGGACGACGCGGGGTGCGGGGGAGCCCGGCGTCCGGCTGCGCTGCTACCTGGACTTGCGCCAGCCGCTCAGCCCGGTCGCGCGGGACGAAGCCCCGCCACTGGTCAGCGCAGCCGCATCACAGCGACGACGGCGTGCCGACTCGTGCCCGCCACGACCTCCACCACCACGTCGCCGACGGCTGGCGTGGAAGATACGCCGGCCTTCGTGAACGCCCGCGCCCCGGCTGGGGGAGCAGGCGGGGCCGACGACGGAGGGCGTTGCGTGCTCAGCCGCTGGGACAGCGCCACACGTCCGTCAAGGAGCTATACCGCGAGGGACTTCGGATGCCGGGCCTCGCCGGTGAAGCCGACCACGGTGGCGTCGACTGTGCCTGCGTGCCTGACCTTCGCCCTTCTCTGCACCAAGTCAAGTTCAGTGGTGTGTGTTGGGGGCCGATCATCCCGCCCAGCACTCCGATCTTCGGCGTCGGCGCCGAATACGACGGGCGCAGAGCGCGTGGGGCGGTGTGGATGAGCCTGAGGTGTCCTATTCGCAGGACAACTGTCGTCACTCTCGTCTGGCTTCCTTAGGCAGGTGCTCTTGGTCCGGTTCCGCGGGTCGCCGGGAAGCGGCGTTGTCGGTGGGCTCTGCCAGGGTGTGCGTCGTGGACGAACTGGTGGAGCGTGTCGACGATCAAGATCGTGTGCTGGGGGTGCTGGTCAGCCGCCGTCAGGCCATCCGGGAGGGGTGGCTGCACCGGGTCGCCGTGACAGTCTGTCGTGATGAGCGCGGTCGGGTTCTCGTTCACCGGCGGTCGGAGCAGCTGTTGCGCTTCCCCGGGCTCCACGAAGTCGTGGTCGGTGGCGCCGTGGATGTCGGTGAGTCCTACGAACAGGCTGCTGCGCGGGAGCTGACCGAAGAGCTGGGGATTCGTGTACTGCCGCGCTTGCTGTTCACGTTCATCAATCGCAGCGGTTTGAGCCCTCACTGGCTCGGCGTGCATGAAGCCCTGGTGCCTGACACCGTGGCCGCCGATCCTGATGAGGTCGCCTGGCATGGCTGGCTGACCGAGCCGGAGCTGCGGTCGGCCCTGATCGAGTGGCGCTTCACCCCCGACAGCCACGAAGCCTTCAGCCGGTATCTCGCGTTCCGGACCACGCAGTCCTGACCTTTCCTGCCTCGCGGCCCGGGCCGGTGAACGGCGGGGTGTAGCTTCCTGCCCGTGTTAGAACACCAGGATGAGACCAGGACGGCCTACGACGGGGTCGTCGAGCTCTATGCGTCGATGTTCACTAGTCGGTTGGAGACGCGGCCGTTCGCTCGGAACATGATCGGCACCTTCGCCGAGCTCGTGCGTGATACGGGGAACTTGCGGGTAGCCGACGTCGGGTGCGGACCCGGTCATCTCACGGCCATGCTCCACGACTTGGGGCTGGATGCCTTCGGGATCGACCTCTCCCCGGCCATGGTCGACCACGCTCGGCGGGCCGAGCCGACGCTGCGGTTCGACGAAGCACGAATGGAGGCCCTGCCGGTCGAGGACGGCACGCTCGGTGGAGTGCTGGCCCACTACTCGATGATCCATACCCCACCTGGAGAACTGCCCGCGCTACTCGCTGAGCAGGTGCGTGTTCTGGCGCCAGGGGGTCTGCTCTTGGTGTCCTTCTTCGGCACCGAAGGGCCGGAGCCGGTCCGCTTCGATCACAAGGTGGCGCCCGCCTACAGCTGGCCGGCGGAGCAGTTTGCCGAGTTGCTGGCCGAGGCTGGGCTCGTCACGGTGGCTCGGTTGCTCCACGACCCAGCAACCGAGCGCGGCTTCCTCGACACACACTTGCTGGCCCGCCGTCCGTAGAGACTGACCTGCGAGAAACTCTCGAGTCTCCCGACAGATGTCGTGTACCGCTGGAGGGAACTCGCAGGTCGGGGCGGCGTGTGGCACGGCAAGTAACGCGCTCCGGCACAGTGGAGCGAGGTTGTGGTCTTGGCCGGAGGCCATGCCGGGCACCCTCGCCGGGGCCGGTTCCTGCCTGCCAGGGCAGAAACCGGCTCCGGGTGGCCGCCGGGGATTCCTCCGGATCTCCGAGTGTCAGGGGCTCAGTCGGGCCGTGGAGGGAGGGCCGGGATGCCGAGGGCAACGGGGGTGCGGTGGGCGAGTCGCGCGGCGTCTGCTTGCTTGGTGCGGACGAAGGTCAAGGTCATGTCGATGCCTTCGATCTCACCGAGCCACTGTTCTTCCTCGGCCCGCTTGCGGCGGAGGACCAGGTCCTTCTCGATCTCCGCGAGCCTGGGCAGCATCTTCGGATTGACCTGGAGCATCGGGCAGCGGATGCAGGCATGCTCGTGCTGGCAGGAAGATCCGTAGGGCCGGGCGCAGTTGCCGAGTTCGACCTTGCGCTTATCGAAGTGCTCCTCGAACTCCTCCCACTCCTTGGGGGTGACGTCGGTGTATTCGCCGTCGGGCCTCTGTGTCCGGCGGTGGTTGAGGAACTCCTGGTAGGAGGTGACGACGTCTTCGGCGAAGACGGCGACGTAGCCCTGGGTCGTCTGGAGGTTCAGATGTCCGAGCAGGGCGGCGCCGATGTGGATGGGCAGTCCGCCGTTGACGATCTCCGTGGCGAAGAGTCGGCGGAAGTCGTGCGGGGTGAACGTCATCCCGGCGAATGCCTCGTTCGTCTCGGCGATCCTCTCGCAGGCGCGGCGGAGCATCTTGAGGGCCGTGCCGGCGGCCATGACGCCCCGGATGGTGCCGATCTTGCGCTGAAGCAGGAACGGCATGGGCTCGGACCACGTCTTCTCGTGTGGGTCGTACCGGCTGACCAGCGGAATCGGCTTCCCGCCTGGGGTCTGGCGGCGGACGATCCGCGCGATGACGTGGAAGAGCTCGGCGGACATCGGGATCACGCGTTCGCAGGGTGCGACCACCAGCAGGGCGATGACCTCGCCGTTCGGCCGCTGGTATTGGCGGACGCTGAGGTGGGTCAGCTCGGTCAGCTCTTCCACCCGGATGCCGCTGTGTCGCAGGAGCTCGACGATCGCCCACTCCCAGAAGGCGATGTCCTCGGCCACGGTCACGTCGGTCGTCTTGCCCGTGGCGTGCTCGACGACCCTGACGGCCGGGTCGTCCAGGAGCCGGGCCCGGCGCCGGTCCGCGAGGGAGTCGGTGCGGTTGTAGCGGCGCCCGCCCAGGGTGAACGCTTCGCCCAGCGGAACCTTGCGGCCGGCTTCGAGGAGGGCGGCGAGGTGCTCGTGCCGTGACTCGACATGCTGAACGAGTGTGGGCAGCAGGGGCTGACGGATTCGCGTGCGGTCGGCCATGTTCCGGTTGTTCTCGCGCTGGCGCTTGCCGAAGCCCTTGAGGTCGCGCGGCAGGACCGGGCAGGGAGCGACCCAGTGGGCCCACTTCTCGGGCTCTGCGATGGCCCAGCTGTGGAGGTCGACGTAGAAGGCACGGACGGCCAGCAGGATCGTCTCGAAGTGCTTGCGGACCTTCGTCTTGTCGTTCGTCCAGTACCGAAGGTCCGCGCGCCACTGGTCGTAGACCTCTGGACTGAGCACAAGGTTTTTCTGGCCGGGATTGATCTTCTCGATGCTCACCCAGAACAGGTTGGCGAGATTGCGGGCCAGGGCCTGGAGGGTGATGTAGTCGGTGTCCGCCCGGCGCCGGGTGAGGTAGTCGATCAGGAGCTGGCGGACACCGGCGCTTTTGACGTGGTAGCTGTCGACGAGTTCCTCGACGGTCTTCTGCCCGTCGTAGACGATCATGCGCAGGGTCGGCGGGGTGCACTGCGGGAAGTGACCGGTGCTGTACAGCACCTCCCAGGCGGCGTATCCGCCGAGTCCGGAGTTGCTGCTGCTGCCGCCGTGAATGACCCCCAGTCTCTTGACCTCCATCGCGTAGTGCAGGAGCGCGGCCGGTGTGAGGTCGGCCAGGGTGATGCCCTGGGTGGTCAGTGCGCAGGCGATGTCGAACTTCGCCCGCAGCCGGTTCGTGGGATTCCACTCCGGGTGGGAGTCGATCGCGCGGAAGATCTCGTCGAGTTGAGGGTCGCGCTGGAGCTTGCGGAACGGCTCCGGGTAGTCCGGGAACTTGTTCGCTCTGAACCCGGACAGCGACGGCTGGATGACCCTCATGCCGAACGCCATCTTCAGTGCGGAGATTAGGTTGGATCTGTCGTAGCGGACCTCCGGCCTGGCCAGGATGGTCACCGACGGAGCGTTCTCGTCGTTGAAGCCGCTGCCCTCCCAACGCTCCTGCCAAGTCTCGCCGGGCAGCGTCGCGAGGTGGCCGAAGAGCCTCCGGATCCCGCGGCTGCGTTTCTCTGCGACCGAGTTCGTCTTCCCTCGCAGGATCTGTGCGGCCAGGTCGCAGAGATCCTCGACTGATGTCGTGGTCAGATCCCCGAACGGGGCCGGCGGATGCTTGGGCCGCGGAGCAGGTGCCGCCTCAAGGGTGGCCCCTTGGAACCCGGGCCGTCCCGCCTCGCGGCTGCTGTCGCGGGGCCGCGGCCGCCGGTTGCGGGCCGTGTAGGTCTCGACCGTGGTGCGGTTAACCACCGAAGACCGCCTTGAAGTCGTCGGGGTCGTAGCCGGGTGCGATGATCCGCTCGGCGCGCGGCCGGCTGTAGTGCTGCTGCAGGGCGTCGAAGAGGTCCTCGACCCGGGCGTTCAGGTAGCGGCCTGTGGTCGCCAGATCGGTGTGCCGCAGAATCGCCCGGACTTGGGAGAGTGTCAGGTTCGGATCGTTCGCCATCCGGGTCGCGGCGGTGTGCCGCAGATCGTGCAGCGTCCAGTTCGTGCCGAGCCTGTCGTTGACCCGCTGGATCACCCGGCGCATCGCCCAGTAGGTCAGCGGCCGGTCCGGGGCCCGGCGGGTGCGAAAGACCGGCTCGCCGGCCTGCGGAAGCCCTATGTGGTCGAGGTAGGCCGCCAGGACCGTTAGGGCCTGCGGGCTGACCGGGACGGGTTCGCGGTCATCCGTGCCCTTGGTGACGACCCGGATCAGCTGCTTGGCCCAGTTGATGTCCCCGGGCGTGACGCCGAGGAGCTCGCTCGCCCGCGATCCACTGGAGACGTAGAGCAGAACAGCCGCCCGGTCTCGGTCGCAGGTCAGAGCCGCGAAGAACTCGTCCCACATCTCGTCAGGAATCGAGCGGGGGTCGGATCTGCGGACCCGCTGTCGGAGCCGGGCTCGCCGGAACTGAGGGATCTCTTCGTCCGGAGCCCGGTGGGCCAGGGCCCGGCGCTGTGCCCGGGACTCCGGTACCGGGTTGAGAAGCGGACCGCGGTTGTGATGCCGGTGGTAGGCGTAGAAGCCGCTGATCACGGTCAGGCAGTGGTTGATCGTGGAAGGGGCGTAGCCGGCCTTGAGGTAGGGCTTGCCGGTGCGCGGGTTGACCGAGCCTGGCTGCGGCGCATTGGCGCTTCGGCGGTGACGCTGGGGGTTCGGGGCGACGCGGAGCCAGCCTACGAGGGCGGAGGCTTCGGCCTCGGTCGCCCGGTCCCAGTCGATGCCCAGGAACCACAGCAGCCGGTGCCAGCGAAGGAGGTCATGGGCATAGCTCTTGGCGGTTGCCGGACGGTTGTCGTCCAGGATCAAGCCGCGGAGGTACGGAACGACGGGAGCAACGGCAGTGCCCTCACCGTCGACAACCGTGTACCAGGGAATCGTCTCCAGCTCAATGACCGAACCGACACGGGGCACATCTGCCCGGCCTTCGATCAACTCGTGACGCAGGTCTAACAACAGGAGTTTCCTTCAGACGGCGATCAGCCGCCCCGGATCGGAGCGACTGGTGCAGTTAACACACCAGACCCGGCCCGCCATGTAGGCCGACCGGAGCTGCGTGCCCGCGAGATCGCCCGGGGAACCGGCCTGGACGATGCGCGAGGACTGCCCGCCGAGTTCGGCCGGTGAGGGTCAACGAGGCGTGGACCACGCCCAAGCCGCAGTACGACACCGTGTCCGCAGCGTCGACAACCGCTATCTCGCCCGAACTACGCGGCCTCGAGACCCTCCACACACGCTACCGGCGCGGGCTCATGGGCTACGCCGCACTGGAACAGAGCACTTTGCTGCATCTTGCCCTAAGAACCACCTACTTTGCCAAATCTTGATCTCACAATGCGGTCTCTTGGAATTGACTTCATGATCACCGCATCGTTATGTACACATCACAAATGTGAATACGTTGTGAGTGAGTGATGACAGGTATATGGGCTCGACAACCGGGCCGAAGTAGAGCAGTTGCCGCACTGCTCGGTGTGACACTGGCCGCCGGCCTGGTTCCAGGAACCGTCGGCTACGCCATCGCCGAGACGCAGACACCCGCCACGACAGGCACCGGGACCGCCGACGGCCCGACCGCCGCGGCCACCGAGGCCCAGGCGCTGGCCAAGGCCCACAAGTCCGGCGAGGCTGTGGAGGTCCTGTCCCAGCGGGGAGAGACCACCGAGGTGTTCGCCACCCCGGACGGGAACTTCGAGGCACGGGAGTATCTGCGGCCGACGTGGACCCGCGCCGAGGACGGCTGGAAGCGCGTCGACACCGACCTGGCCGCCACCGAGGGCGGGACGTTCGCGCCCAAGGCGGCCACCGTGAACCTGGCATTCTCCGGGGGCGGGGCCAAGGATCCGCTGGTGCGGATGGAGCGTGCCGGGCGGGCGATGAGCCTTTCGTGGCCTACCGCGCTGCCCGAGCCGCAGCTGTCGGGGGCTATGGCGACATACCCGGATGTGCTGCCGGATGTCGACCTGCGGATGACCGCGCAGGAGGACGGCTTCACGCAGCTGCTCGTGGTCAAGTCGGCCGAGGCCGCCAAGAACCCAGATCTCGCCGAACTGCGGCTGAAGCTCGGGTCGGACGGCCTGAAGGTCAAGGAGAACGCCCAGGGCGGCCTGCGCGCGGCCGACAGCGCCACGAACGGCACCGTCTTCGAGGCGCCGAAGCCGGTCATGTGGGACTCCAGCCCCGGCGAGTCCGCCCAGGCACCGAAGGTTTCCGCCAGAACCCTCGCCGCAGCCTCCGGCACCCCGGCCGGTGAGCCGGGCGCCGGCGAGTCCGGCAAGCTCGCCCCCGTCGACGTGGACCTCCCGGCCGGCGAGAACGAGCTGGTGCTGACCCCGGACCAGAACGTCCTCAATGGCGTCGGCACCAAATACCCGGTGTTCATCGACCCGCAGTGGTACTCGCCGCGCGCGACCGCGTGGACGATGGCGTCGAAGTACTGGGCGTCGTCGCCGCAGTGGAAGTTCAACGGCGACTCGGACGCGGGCCTCGGCTACTGCGGCTGGTACTACTGCCAGCCGTACGACACCAAGCGGCTCTTCTATCGCATCTCCACCTCGGCGTTCGCGGGCAGGACGATCCTGGAAGCCGACTTCGTGGTCCGCAACACCTGGTCGGCCTCCTGCTCCGACCGCACGGTCGAGCTGTGGGACACCGACCCCATCTCGGACCAGACGACGTGGAACTCGCAGAACCAGAGCGGGTTCTGGAACACCAAGATCGCGTCGGACTCCTTCGCGCACGGCTACTCGGGCTGCTCCGCGGCCGACGCGGAGTTCAACGTGAAGTCCGCCCTTCAGTCGGCAGCCAACGCCAAGGACCCGTCGATGACGTTCGGTCTGAAGGCGGCCAGCGAGACGGATGAGTACGGCTGGAAGCGGTTCTCCGACAAGGCGTTCTTGCGGGTGAAGTACAACCGCCCGCCGGGCCAGGTCAAGATGTCGCAGCTGACGATGGAGTACGGCGGCACGTGCAAGAAGCCGTCCACTCCGGCGCGCGTTCGCACGCTGGGGAAGATCTACGCGAACAACATCACCGACCCGGACGGCGACAGCGTCTCGGTGCAGTTCCAGGCGAAGTGGGACGGCGGCTCGTGGACCCCGGACCGGACCGGGTCGAAGAAGTCGGGTTCGTCATTCCAGATCAGCCTGCCGTCGTCGATCCCGACGAACAAGACGGTCAACTGGTACGTCCGCTCGCATGACGGGGGCCAGTACTCGCCGTGGTCGAACGCGGGTGACCCGACCGGCTGCTACTTCGTCTACGACACCGCCGTGCCCAAGGCGCCCTCGATCTCCTCGGGCGAGTACCCCCAGTCCAACCCTGAGGACCCCGAGGACCCATGGTTCGACGGCGTCGGCAAGTACGGCTCGTTCACGATCGACAGCTCGTCGACCGACGTGACGAAGTATTGGTTCGGTTTCAACGGCGACCCCAGTTCGAAGAACACGCTCGCGACGAGCGGCGGTGCGGCTCAGATCGCGAAGATCCTGCCGGACGAGCCGGGTCTGAGGTTCGTGACCGCGCAGGCCTTCGACGCGGCGGGCAACGACAGTGAGATCCGTACGTACCAGTTCCGGGTCAAGTCTGGTCAGCCCGAGCGGTCGATGTGGCAGCTCGACGAGGCCGCGGGCGCGACCACGGCGACGGCCACGGCGAAGGACCGCCCCGCGACGCTGTACGGCGGCCCCACGCCCGGAACGGCCGGGGCCAAGGGCACCGCCGTGACGTTCGACGGCGTGGACGACTACGCCAAGACGGACATTCCCACGATCGGCACTGACGGCGGCTTCTCCGTGTCGGCCTGGGCGAAGCTGTCCAAGGCGCCCAGCGGGGCGGCGGTCATCGCGGCCCAGCCCGGAAACCATGCACCCGGCTTCGAGCTGTACTACTCCAAGGTCTATGACCGCTGGGCCATGAACCAGTACACCGCCGACACCGCCTCCGCAACGCCCGTGCGCGCGATGGCACCCGCCGCGGGCGGCGTCACCGTCGGCAAATGGACCCACCTGGTGGGCACCTACAGCTCCGGCGCCGACGAGATGAAGCTCTACGTCGACGGCGCCCTGGTGGGCACCACCGCGTACTCCACACCGTGGGACGCCCGCCGGGGCCTCCAGCTCGGCGCGGGCTCCTACAGCGGAGCTCCCGGTTCGTTCTTCCCCGGCGACATCGACGAGGTGCAGATCTTCGACAAGCCTCTGTCGCAGGCCGAGGTGACGGTACTCAACACCAAGACGTCGCTGAGCGCGGGGCGTCCGGCGCGCATGGTCTTCGCCATGGACGAGCAGGCCTCCGCCACCGAGCTGACCGGCAAGCAGGAAGTCGTCAACGCCGCGTTCGCCGGCGGCCCGACCTCCGGCGGCGAGGGCGTTGCAGGCAAGGCACTGACCCTGGACGGCACCAACGACTACGCCACCACCAACCGGCCGCTGCTGAACAACGAGCGCAGCTACGCGGTGTCGGCGTGGGCGAAGCTCCCAGCGACCAAGCCGAACCACTCGGGTGTCATCGCCACGCAGCTCGGCACGAACAAGCCGGGCTTCGAGCTGTACTACTCCAGCGCCTACGACCGCTGGGTGCTC
Organism: Streptomyces sp. NBC_00299; assembly: GCF_036173045.1. Lineage (GTDB taxonomy): Bacteria > Actinomycetota > Actinomycetes > Streptomycetales > Streptomycetaceae > Streptomyces > Streptomyces machairae. Next base: position 21,399 of record NZ_CP108040.1, on the reverse strand, counting down.
AACAACTACTCGGCGGACTCCGCCACCGGCACCCCGATCCGCGCCATGCAGGCCGAGGGAAAGACCGCCCAGGCCGGTACCTGGGCGCACCTCGTCGGCGTGCACGACACGGTGGCCGACAAGCTGCTGCTGTATGTGAACGGCACCCTGGCAGGCTCCACGCAGCTGGCCGCGAACTGGTACGCGGGCGGCGCCTTCCAGATCGGTGCCAGCCAGTTCGACGGCACGCCCGCGTCCTTCTTCCCCGGACAGATCGACGACGTGCGGATCTTCGACCGTGCGGTGTCGGGCGACGAGGTGTACCAGCTGTTCAAGCAGCGTCCGCTGGTCAAGAGCCGCTGGATGTTCGAGACGACGGCCGGGACCGCCCCCCTCACCACTCCGGACGATGTGAGCACCACCAACCCGCTCACGCTGAACGGCGGTGCAGCGCAGTCGGACAGCGCCTTCATCGGCAACGCCTCGATGGCGCTGAACGGCACCACCGGCTACGCCTCCGCCGCGAAGATCCCGACCGACACCTCCGGCAGCTTCACACTGACGGCATGGGCAGTGACGTCGTCAATGCCCGGCGGGCCAGTGACCTTGCTGAGCGCTGAGGGGGCCAACCGCAACGCGCTCAAGGTGCAGTTCGTCCCCGACACCGTCAACCCGGACAAGAACCCCGGACGCTGGCAGCTGTCGCTGACCGACACCGACGACCCCGCCCAGACGCCCACCGTGGTGCAGGTCGACAACGGCCTGTTCTCCGACGCACGCCAGTGGAACCACATCGCCCTGGCCTACGACGGCTTCACCAAGGAGGCCCGTCTGTACGTCAACGGCCACCTCGAGGAGGTCGCCTGCAAGGACGAAAACGGCGACGGCGCGGCGGATGACGTGGGCTGCGAGGACCTCGTCCCGTGGGCGGAGAACGCGATCGCGTTCAAGGCCACCTCGCTGCAGATCGGCCGCAACGGCACCGGCACGGGCGCGCGCTCGTACTTCCCGGGCCTGGTCGACGACGTGTGGACCTTCCAGGGCACGCTCACGGACGCACAGGTCGAAAAGCTGCACACCTCGTGGTTCGACCTGGCGACAAAGGTGCCCGGCGACTGACCGGGACCTGATGAGACGGGGTGCCCGGGCCGCTTCTGCCCCGGGCACCCCTTGATTTCCCCTTGATCAAGTTGATCGAAGAAACGAGTTCGTTCATGAATGGCAGAGCGCGCTCCTGGCGCGTAGCCGCCCTGGGTCGCAGAGTCGCCCTGGGAACATCGGCGGTCATGGTCGCCACGCTCCTTCAGGCGACGGCGTTCGCGCCGGCCGCCGAGGCGGCGGGCAAGGGACGCCCCGAGGTGTCCGAACCGGACAAGCCGGTCGCGGGCACGTCAGGTACAAAGAGCAAGCCGCGCAAGGTCCAAAAGGGCCCGCGCACCCCACAAAAGGCGCCGAAGGCCGACTGGCCCGAGGCGGGCTCGGCGGTCGTGACGCTGAAGGAGCCGGCCGCCCAGGACAGTGCGGCAGTTGCCGCCAAGGGCCTCCCGGTTACGCTGAACACCCCCGCAAAGAAGCTAGAGTCGGCGACCGGCGGCACCATCGAGGCCAAAGTCGTGGGCCGTGCAGCCGCGGCGAAGGCCGGGGTCGAAGGGGTCCTGTTCACCCTGAGGGCCAAGGACAAGGCGTCCTCCGGCAAGATCGGCGCCACCCTGGACTACTCCAGCTTCGCCGAGGCGTTCGGCGGCGGCTACGCCTCCAGGCTGACCCTGGTCGAGCTTCCGGCCTGCGCGCTGACCACGCCGAAGAAAAAGGCGTGCCGCACCACCACCCCGGTAGCCACGGACAACGACACCGAGGCACAGACCCTCACCGCCCGCAGCGTGAAGGTGAGCAACCGCTCACTTACCCTGATGGCCGCGACCGCCGGGGACGCGGGCAAGACCGGTGACTACAAGGCGAGCCCCCTGTCGCCGTCGGCGACCTGGAGCACCAATCTCAACACCGGTGACTTCGCCTGGTCGTACGACATTCCGGTGCCCGAGGTTCCGGGTGGCTTGGCTCCGAGCCTGGGTCTGTCCTACTCATCCGGGTCGATCGACGGCCGTACCGGCAACACCAACAACCAGTCCTCGTGGGTCGGTGACGGCCTCGAACTGTCGCAGGGCTTCATCGAGCGCCGTTACAAGCCGTGCGCCGACGACGGGCAGACGGCCCCCGACGGCATCAGCAAGCCCGGCGACCTGTGCTGGGGCTACGACAACGCCTACATCACCTTCAACGGAAAGGGCGGCGAGCTCGTCCCCACCGGGACGACCGACGAGTTCAAACTCAAGAAGGACGACGGCACACTCGTCAAGCGGCTGCGCAACACGGCGCTGGCCAACGGCGACGACGACGGCGAGTACTGGCGGGTGACCACCCCGGACGGCGCGCGCTACTACTTCGGCTACAACCGCCCCTCCGGGTGGGCCGAAGGCAAGGACGAGACGAACTCGTCGTGGACCGTGCCCGTCTTCGGCGACGACGCCGGCGAACCGTGCAAGAAGACGACGTTCGCGGAATCCTGGTGCCAGCAGACCTGGCGGTGGAACCTGGATGCCGTCATCGACGCGCACGGCAACCGGATGACGTACTACTACGGCAAGGAGAGCAACTCCTACGGCCGTAACCTCAAGGCCGCGGACGACACCCCGTATGTGCGCGGCGGTTACCTGAAGCGGGTCGAGTACGGCTTGCGCGCCTTCTACGACCAGCCGCTGGCCAAGGTGGAGTTCACCAACTCCGAGCGGTGCATACCCGACGCCCACACCACCTGTTCCTCGATCTCCACCGACTCGGACTACTGGTACGACACCCCGTGGGACATGAACTGCGAGGCAGCCACCGACTGTGACAAGGGCCGGCTCTCACCGACCTTCTGGACCCGCAAGCGGCTGACCGGCATCACCAGCTACGTCTTCAACGGCACGACCCCCCACAAGGTCGACTCCTGGGCGCTGACCCACCGCTGGGGTCAGGCGGACGTCGACTACCAACTGCTGCTGGACTCCATCCAGCGCACCGGGCACACCGGCACCACGCCGATCACCCTGCCGAAGACGACGCTGACATACACACAGCTCGCGAACCGGCTCGACAAGACCGGCGACGGCTACGCCCCGTTCATCAAGGCGCGCCTGTCGACCATCGCCGACGAGCAGGGCGGCCAGCTCGACGTCAACTACTCGGCTGAGGCCTGCGACCAGGCCACGCTGCCGACGCCGGAGACCAACACCACCCGCTGCTACCCGCAGATGCTTGGCGGCACGGACACCGAGGCGCCGGAAAAGCACTGGTTCAACAAATACGTCGTCACCTCGGTGACCGCCACCGACCGCACCGGCGGCGCACCCGACGCGGTGACCACGTACGAGTACCTGGGCGGTGCCGCATGGCACTACGACGACGATGACGGTCTGACCAAGGAGAAGAACAAGACCTGGTCGCAGTGGCGCGGTTACGGTCACGTCCGGGCCAAGACCGGTGGCCAGGGCGGCGCCGCGTACCTGAAGACGCAAACGGACAGCTACTTCCTGCGCGGTATGCACGGTGACCGGCTGACCAAGGACGGCGGCACCAAGTCCGTCAGCGTCACCCTGGACACCGGTGAGGGCGCCGCGATCACCGACCACGAGGCGGCGACCGGATTCACCTACAAGACGGCCAAGTACTCCGGGCCCGGCGGCAAGGTGCTGGAGAAGACCGTCGAGCGGCCGTGGCACCACGAGACCGCGAAGAAGACGCGCTCGTGGGGCACGGTGACCGCGAACTTCACCGGCACAGACGAGTCGCGGACGTGGACATCGCTGGACGACGGGGCGGGCAGCCTGTGGCGCACCACCCTGAAGGACACGACATACGACACCGTCGCCGGCCGGGTCACTCAAATCGACGACCAGGGCGACACGTCCATCGCCACCGACGACGTCTGCACCCGCACCACATACGCCACCAACACCACCGCCAACATCCTCACCCTGCCCTCGCGGGTAGAGACGGTCTCGGTGAAGTGCGCGACCACACCGGACCGCACCAAGCACGTCGTCTCCGATGTGCGCAGCGCGTACGACGGCGGTGCCTACGACGCGGCGCCGACGAAGGGTGACGCGACCGCAACGGCCAAGCTGACCAAGCACAGCGGCACCGCCGGCACCTACCTGGAGTCCGGCGCCACGTTCGACGCCTACGGCCGCCCTCTTTCGACCAAGGACCTGACGGCGAACGTAACGGCCACCGAGACCACCGCGCCGGTGCGCACCGCGCGTACCGACGGTCTGACCAGCACCACCGCCTACACTCCCGCAACCGGCCTCCCGACGACAGTCACGACGACCACGCCGCCGGCCAAGGCAGGGGACTCGGCGACCGCGCAGACGACCACCACCACGATGGACGTGCCGCGCGGGCTGCCCACGGAGCAGAAGGACACCAACGGCAAGATCCAGACTTTCGCATACGACGCGCTCGGCCGCGCCGACAAGATCTGGCTGGCCGACCGCAAGACCGGGCAGACGCCGAACTTCGAGTTTGACTACTTCATCGACGAGGGGAAGCCAGTCGCGGTCCGCACCCTCACTCTGAACAACAGCGGCGGTCAGGTCGCCTCGTACACGCTGTACGACGGTCTGCTGCGTGCCCGCCAGACCCAGAACATCGGTCCTGACGGCGGCCGGCTGATCTCGGACAAGTTCTACGACGAACGCGGTCTGCTCTCCAAGGAGTTCGCCTCCTACTACACCACCGGCGCAGCCAACCGGGAACTGTTCAAGCCCGCGGACGCGCTGAGCGTGGAGACGCAGATCCGGCACACCTACGACGGACTGAACCGAGAGATCACCACCAAGACCGTCGCCGGCAACGGGGACGGCGGCGCCGACCTCGGCACCACCACCACCAGCTACAACGGCGACCGCACCACAGTGATCCCACCCGCAGGCGGCACCGCGACCACGTCGCTGACCGACGCCCGCGGCCGCGTCGTCGAGCTGCGCCAGCACCACACGCGCAGCGCGACTGCGACATACGACGCGACCAAGTACAAGCACACACCGTCCGGAAAGCTGTCACAGGTCACCGACCCGGCGGGCAACGACTGGTTCTACGAGTACGACCTGCTCGGCAACCGGACCAAGGTCGTAGACCCGGACCAGGGCGAGGGCATCAGCACCTACGACGACCGTAGCCGGCTCATCACCACCAAGGATTCCGAGAACCGGACCCTGTACCGCGTCTACGATCAGCTCGGCCGTCAGACCGAGCTGCGCGACACCAGCGCGACGGGCACGCTGCGCGCCTCCTGGACGTACGACACCATCATCGGCGCGAAGGGCCACCTGGCCTCCACGACACGGTACGTGAACGGCGCCCAGTACATCAGCAAGGTCACGATGTACGACCAGCTGTACCGGCAGATGCGTACCTCCATGACGATCCCGGCCAGCGAGGGTGCCCTCGCCGGCACCTACCAGACGGGCACCAGCTATGAGCCCTCCGGTCTGATCGGGGGCGTCTCCTACTCGGCAGCGGGCGCCCTGCCAGGCGGCTCGTACAGCTACAGCTACGACTCCGCCCTGCGTCCGGTGTCAGTCCTCGGGGACGGCTTCCGAGCCGACACCACATACTCCAACACCGGCAAGCCGCTGCAGTACGCATACGCCTCCACGGCGGCGGACGCGAAGAAGACCTGGGTCACCAACACCTACGAGAAGGGCACCCAGCGCCTGGCCACCTCCCGTGTGGACCGCCAGGACATCGCGGGTGTCGACCGGTACAACACCTTCGGCTACGACCAGACGGGCAACGTCCTGTCGGTCACGGACGTCTCGCGTGCCGGTACTGACACCCAGTGCTTTGTCTACGACCACCTGCGCCGCACGACCGAGGCCTGGACCGAGGGCGACACCGCCTGCTCGGCCACGCCCGCCCAGAGCGCAGTGGGCGGCGTCGCGCCGTACTGGCACTCGTACACCTACGACAAGACCGGCAACCGCAAGACCGAGACGCTGCACAGCGCGGGCGGCGACACCACTCGGTCCTACGTCCACCCGCCGGCAGGAGGCGACCAGCCGCACACCCTGACCGAGGTCAACGAGTCCGGCCCGTCCGGCACATCGAAGACCAGCTACCTCTACGACAAGGCCGGCAACACCACCGACCGCGTGATCCGCGGCACCACTCAGAAGCTGGTGTGGAACGCCGAGGGCCACGTCACCAAGGTCACCCAGCCCGTCGAGGGCAAGCCCGACGAGATCACCGAATACGTCTACGACACCCACGGCAACCGGCTGATCGCCCGCGGCCCGAACGAGACCACGCTGTACGTCGGGAACACCGAGGTCGTGCTGCCCAAGGGCGCCACCACGACCAAGGCGACCCGCTACATCGGCCTCGGCAGCGGCAGCCAGGCCGTCCAGTCCGACGACGGCTCCATCACCATTACCGTTGCCGACCACGTCGGCACCGGCCAGCTGGCGGTCAAGACCGCCGATCTGTCCCTGTCCCAGCGCCGCACGCTGCCCTTCGGCGGCAACCGCGGCACCGCGACCGGAACCTGGACCGGAACCAAGGGCTTCGTTGGCGGCACCGACGACACCAAGACCACCGGTCTGACCCATCTCGGGGCGCGCGAGTACGACGCGTCCATCGGACGCTTCATTTCCGTCGACCCGGTCATGGACCCCAACGATCCGCAGCAGATCAACGGGTACGCCTACGCCAACAACAGCCCGGCGACCTTCGCCGACGCCGACGGCCTGAAGTACCACGCCGTGTCCGGTCCGTGTGTCCCCGTGCCCACGGCCGGCTGCGTGTGGAAGGACGACGGCCCCGGCATCGCCGGTCAAAAAGACAAGCCCAGCAACAACGGCAACGGTTCCGGCGACTCCGGCAGTCCCGCCGCCGATTACCGCTGCGGCTGCTCCACAGCCGGCATCACCGGTTACGGCGGGAGCGTCGACAGGATCGTCGAGGGCAGGCTTGCGCAGACCGGCCCCGTCCCGACTCCGACCAGCTTCTGGGACATCGCCAAGGCCATCGTTCTGCCGGACCCTGAGGACTGGAAGGCGTGCGCGAAGGACCCTGGGCTCACCTCCCACTGCGGCTGGGCCGCGACGGACCTGCCCGTGGGCAAGATCTTCAAGCTTCTGAAGCTCCTCCCGGGCGGGAAGGCGAAAAAGGTTGACGACGCCGGGGACGCGGTCAGCGACTGCAAGTGCTTCCTCGCAGGCACCGACATCCTCATGGCCGACGGCACGACCAAGGACATCGAGGACGTCAAGCTCGGAGACAAGGTCCTCGCCACCGACCCGGAGACCGGCAAGAGCGGTGCACGCGAGGTCACCGCGACCATCGTCACCGACTCGGACAAGCACTTCACCGAGCTGACGATCGCCACGGACAACGGCAAGGAACACCTCACCGCCACCTACGAGCACCCCTTCTGGTCCGTCTCGGAACACGAATGGGTCGAGGCCGGCGACCTCGAGCCGGGCATGACCCTGCGCACCGACGAGGGCCACACGGTCGAGGTCACAGCCACCCGCCAGTACACGGACCACGTCCGCACATACAACCTCACCATCGAGAGCGTCCACACGTACTATGTGCTAGCGGGGGCTACGCCGGTCCTGGTGCACAATTCGAACTGCCCCATTCTGGACTTGGATTCTGCTTCTGACTCCGGTCGGAAGTTGGACCCCAAGGACAAGAGAGGCGAGTTTGAGATGGCTGGAAATGCACTCGCAAAACATGCGGGGCGCAAAACGAACACCGGGCAGTGGCCCATACCTTCCGGCAAGAAGAATCCGGCGGCTTGGAATGCGCTCGGTCGGGACGTATTGGACGACATCTTGACTCACCCCGGTTCTGTCACCACGCGGGACCGCGGCAGGATCAACGGGATCTGGCAGGACAGCATCGACGTCCGCCTCCCCAATGGGGGCATAGGTGCCCGGTTCTCGGTGGATGGCAACTTCTCCGGGTTCCTGGACTAACCCGAAGGGTGAGGAAGATGAGAAAAGTCTTCAACGGCAGAGAAATTGAAGTGATCGATTTTGACGATGTCACTTCAGGGGAGCATGTGATTGAGTTTCGAGATCCTGCCTGGCGTTCAAACGAAGCGGTCATTGCTATCGCAGTTCCGGACGGTGGATCATGGAACGATGCGGTTGTGAGTGTTAATCCTCACAGGGGTGACGTTCCGGTTTCGTTTGTGATCTGGGCAATCGGCGTTGCCGAGGAGAGAATGAACTGAAGGTCGCACAAAAGGCCCGTCCCGGAGATTCTCCGGAACGGGCCTTTTGTGCGTCTTGACGGCAAGCGCCGAGAAGAGTGGCGAACCCATCAGGAGGTTTCCGCTCCGGTGACGGACCAGGTCGGAGAAGACTTGGGTGAGGTCGCAGGCACGGGCGGTGTCCGGGAAAGCGAGCGGGACCTTGAGCAGCCCGTCGTTCCGCCGCCGTCCTCCCGGCAGGCCAGGCGTAGTGCCGTACATGGACCCGATCAACGAGGCGCACGTGAGTGGGCCGGGCCTGGTCGTCGACGTCGCGGCCGCCGACGATGAGACCGCGCTCGCCTTCCAGCAGCTGCTCGCCGAACGGTGGGCAACGGCGACAGCGGAACGCACGGCGCGGGATGCGGGGGGAGCCTGGCGTCCGGCTGCGCTGCTACCTGGACTTGCGCCAGCCGATCAGCCCGGCCGCGTCGGACGAAGCCCTGCCACTGGTCAGCGCAGCCGCATCACCGTGACGACGGCGTGCCGGGTTGTGCCCGCCACGACCTCCACCATCACGTCGCCGATGGCGGGCGTGTAGGAGGGAGTCGCCGGCCTTCGCGAACGCCCGCCCGGTCTCGGGGACCAGGCCCGGGCCGACGGCAGATGCGAGCGCCGTGGTAAGCCGCTGGGACAGCGCCACCCGTCCGTCGGGCAGCCGTACGGCAAGGGCCTTCGGATGGCGGGCCGTGCGGTGAAGCCGACCACGGTGGCGTCGACTGTGTCCGCGTGCCTCACCTTCGCCCAGACCCGGCCCGTCTTGTAGGCCGACCTGAGCGGCTTGGCCACGATCCCCTCAACGCCGGTGCCTTCGAGCGTCTCGTACCAGAGCAGGGCCTCGTCCAGGTCCGTGGTCGACCACACCGGCACGATCGGCGGCCCAACGTCGGCGAGGAGGTCCAGGAGGACCTGGCGGCGCTCCACGTACGGGCGCGGCCGCAGGTCAGCGAAGCCCGCCGCAGGATGGGCCAGGAGGTTGAACGCCACGTACGTCGCCGGGTGTTGGTCGGCGAGCTCTCTCGCGTGGCGGGGGCGGGACAGCGCGCGGGACTGCGCCGCGGCGAAGCTGATGTGCACGGTGCCGTCGTCGGAGGCGAGGTACACCACGGCCTCGCCGTCCAGGATCACGCCGGGCGGCAGGCGCATCGCGGCCACGGCCAGGTCCATCCAGAGTGTGATTGGGCGTTGGGGTGGCAGTGGTGGGCGTCAGTGGGTTGGTGATGTGGGTGTCCTGGTAGGGGGTGTGGGGTGGGGTTGTGGTCGCTGTCATGGGGTGACTAAGCGGCTGTTGTGGTGTGGCTAGCAGGTTGGTTGCTGGCTGTCATGGGTTTCGTTGTTCCTGTGTGAGGGGTTGGCGGGGTTGGGTGGGCTGGGCCGTGTGACGGTTCAGGGGGTTTCGGCGGGTGAGCTCCGGGCGGGGTCGGCTGGGGTTGTGTCGGCGGGGGGTGTGCCGTTGGCGCGGGGTGTGGTGGTGCGGCGGCTTCTTGCGGTGGATGGGGAGGGGACGCTGTCGCGGTTGCATGTGCGGATTGCGGCGGAGCTGGCGGGGGTGTCGGAGCGGACGGTGTGGCGGTGGCTGGCCGATGGGCGTCGGGGGCATGTCGAGGCGCGGCCGCGGCAGGATGGGTTTTCGCTGAGTGACGCTTTGTGGGAGGTCCTCGCTCAGGCGGGCGGGAATGTCGCGGAGTTGCGGCGCAGGATGCTCCGGGCCCAGGAAGAGGGGGCGTTGGAGGGGTGGGGTGCGCGGTGTGTGCCCTCGCTGCCGACGCTGCACCGGGTGATCAAGCGGGATCTGGGGGCGGGCCGGGTTCTTGAAGTTGCTCGTTCGGCAGGGGCTCGGGTGGGGCTGGAGCCGAGCCGGTATGAGCGGGCGCTGGCGGATTTGGGGCTCGTGGACGGGGCGGGTGGTCCGCTTGTTGTCGATGGGCCGTCCGCCGATGTGCCGGTGCCGGAGGATGCTGCGGATGCGGGGGTGCGGGGCGGCGGTGTGCGGTTGTATGTGCCGGGGGCCCGGCTGGTGTCGACGCGGCAGGTGGCCGCTGTGGCGGAGGCTGTGGGGCATACGGTCGCGGCCCGCGGGATGTGCTGTGTGTACGGGGATACGGGCCTGGGGAAGACGGTCGCTGTCGAGCAGGCGTTGCATCTTCTGCCCGGCCGGGTGCCGGTGTGGCGGGTGGTGGCCGGCGTGGCGCCCGGTCTGCCGCAGTTGCGGGCCTCGCTGTGTGAAGGGCTCGGGCTGCCGTCGGGGGCGCTGCCGCACCGGGCCGGGCCGGCCAGCCAGGCTCTGACGCGGGCACTGGCTGAGCCGGGTGTGCTGTTTCTCGATGACGCCCAGCGGCTGACGCCGCCATTGCTGGATTATCTGCGGCAGTTGTGGGACGCGCCGGGCTGTGCGGCGGCGCTGGTGCTGTGTGGGGCTGGAAGCGAGCGTGCCCTGGCGCGTGCTTCGGCGCTGCGCTCGCGCGTGCTGACCTGGCACAAGGTCGGCCGGCTTGAGCCGTCTCAAGTACCGCAGACGCTGACCCTGTTCCATCCCGTGTGGGCGCAGGCGAGCCCGGAGGACCTTGCGCGGGCGGATGAGCAGATGGCGCGCGGCAATTTCCGCACGTGGGCGAAGATCACGTCGCATGTCTACGCAGCCCGCGAGCGTGGCCCCGCAAGGCGTGTGGACCGGGAGTTGATCGAGCAGGCCTGCGCGCGTCTTGGCCCCTACCCGTGACGGTCCGCGTTGCTCGGAGGGCTCGTGTGCGGGGGGCCTTCACCTGTTTTGACGGAGTGAGCGAAGACGGGCTTCACGGAAAGCGGATGAGAACGAAGGGGCATGGCGTGGACGGGCAGCGGTTGGCGCCGCCGGAGGATCCGGCCGGTGTTTTGGGGGAGGAGTCGCTGACGGCGTTGCGGGCGCCGGCGGTGCGTCGTCTGCTGGCGCTGCGCGCCGAGCGGCGGCTGTCGCGGGAGCATGTGCGCCTGGCCGGGGAGTGCCTGGGGGTGTCGGAGCGGACGGTGTGGCGGTGGTTGGCTGAGGCCTCCCGGTCGCCCCGGGCCGCGATCCGCCCCGGGGAACGCAGCGGTGACCGGTTCGAGGTCACCAGGGAGATCCGGGTGCTGCTGGCGTACTGGCACGGCAACGCTTCAGCGGTCCACCGCCAGTTGGTGGCCCGGGCCCGGACCGGCGGCCGTGAAGAGCAGCCGACGGCGGCGTCTGACTCCGCGGCTTCTCCCGCGGGCGCCCCGCCGGCTGCGGTGCCGTTGCTGGACCCGGTGCCGTCGTTGTCGACGTTCCTGCGCGCGGTGCGTCGTGATCTCACCGCGGGGGAGCGGGCCGGTCTTGCGACGGGACCGGATGCGGCCCGCGCGCATGACGTCTTCGGCAAGCGTCCGGCTTCTTGGCGCAATCATGTGTGGGAGGCCGATCATGTCCAGGCACCGCTGCTGGTCGATGCCGACGGTGACCTGGTGCGCCCGTGGGTGACCTGGTTCATCGACACCGCTACCAAAGTCATCACCGGCACCGCGGTCACCCCTGGCGTTCCTTCCCGTGCCTCCGTGCTGGCCGCGCTGCGCGCCGCTGTGCTGCGTGAGGAGCCCTACGGCCCCGCGGGAGGGACACCGGAGCAGGTGCGGGTGGACCGGGGCAAGGACTTCCTGTCGACCACCGTCACCACCGCGTTCGGCACGATGGGCGTGACGGTGAAGGATCTTCCCGCTTACAGCCCCTATCTCAAGGGCACGGTGGAAAACCTCAACAGAGCGGTTGACCGGATGCTGTTCGCGGCCCTGCCCGGCTACAGCCTCACCCTCACCAAGCCCCGCTCCGGCCGGCGTAAAGGCGCGGGCCGCAGGCCGGAGACTTCCGGTGCCATGTCGTTTCAGGACTTCACCGCGCAGGTGCTGGCCTGGACCCACTGGTGGAACACCGAGCACCGTCCCAAGGCGCTGTCTGGCCGTACGCCGCTTGAGGCATGGCAGGCTGATCCGACTCCCGTCACGGACGTCCCTGCCGCCGACTTGTGGACGTTCACCCTGGAGGACGACGGCCGTCCGCGGAAGCTGACCAGCCACGGTGTGCGGTGGCGCGGGCGCGCCTACATCGCCCCCTGGATGACCGGACAGGCCGGCCGTACCGTCACGGTGCGCTACATGCCACACCACGATCACGAGATCGACATCTGTGGCGCGAGCGGCGGTTATCTCGGGCCCGCGCACCTCGCGGACGCGGCCACCCCCGAACAACTCGATGCCCTGCGCACAGCCCGTGCGGAGCGTGCCCGACGTCTGCGTGCCGAGGTGAAGGCCGCCGAGACGCTGCGCCGACAGCGCTTCGCCCCGGCCACCACGGCCGGGCCGGCCCAACGGCTGGGAGCTCTCACCTCCGCTCAAGCCGGGCACGAACTGGCCGCCATCGAGCACACCGACGCCTCGAAGCTGGCGCTGCCGGACCTCATCCCGCCCGCCGCGCCACCGGCCGACTGGCGCACCCCGCCCTCCCTCGCCACCCGGACCGCGCCCGGCCGGCCTGCTCCCCTCCCCGCCGAACCGGCCGCCGACGGCCCGCCTGGCCCAACCGCACAGACCGCTGAAGACGGAGACGCCACGTGACCGCGGCCACCTACCAGTACGTCGACCTGCCCGATGCGTCCGTGGTCACCACCCGCGCCCTGCTCACCGCCCGGGAGAACATCACCGATACCGCCGCTGCCCGCGCCATGATGTGCATCCACGGCGGCGCCGGCTTCGGCAAGACCCTCGCCGTCAACACCTGCCTGCGCGCACTCGAACCCAGCGAGGACGTCCGCAAGATCACCTTCCGTGCCCGGCCCACCGCCCGCGCGGTGCGCTACGAACTGTTCACCGCGCTCGACCTGGCCGGTGAACCGCCGCGCCACCCCAGCGAATTCGACCGTCTGCTGAAAACCGCTCTGGCTGAACGCCCTCGCACCTTCCTGGTGGACGAGGCCCAGTGGCTCAACGGGGAGGCGTTCGAATACTTCCGCTATCTGTGGGACGAACCCTCAACCCAGCTCGCGATTATTTTCGTCGGCGGGGAGGGATGCCACACCGTGCTGCGCCGCGAACCGATGCTCTCCTCCCGCATCTTCATCTGGCAGCACTTCACCCGCCTCACCCCCAGCGAAGTCCTCGAGGCCATCCCCCTGTTCCACCCGGTCTGGGCCGACGCCGACCCCGACGACATCACTTTCGCCGACAGCCACGCCGCACACGGCAACTTCCGCGCCTGGGCCCAGCTGACCGCCCACACCCGCACCGCCCTGGCCCGCACCGGCCGCCCCCGCGTGGACCAGGAGCTGCTGCGCTGGGCCTTCAGCCGCCTTGCCTGACGACCACGCGAGGGTTTCCGCAGACGTGTCCGCAGGCCCTCGGTCTGGGTCTGGCGCCGGGTCCGTGAACAGTGGGGGCGGTCCCGATGGGACCGCCCCCACTGCCTTTTCCTTGCAAAAGGTGCTCTCAAGAAGGCCTTGGCCGGTTGGTTCGGCCCCGCCGCGCAATGGCCGCTGGTCTCGGCGTTTTGGTGCCCTGCTGGCTTTGTTCTGCCTGCCTCGTGGTCTGTTGTCGGCAGCGACTGGTTGTGCCGCATGCCCGGACGCAGCCGCCGCGGCGCGGCGGCTCGGCGAGAGTCGGCTGCGGGGCAGAGGGGTCTGCGAGGGGATGCGGGAGAGCGTGCCGGTATCGGGTGAAGGTATCCGAAAGTCGTGGAAGAACTGAGCCCGTGCAGCGGGCCGGTGGCCGGCCGGGAAGCGGATGGCGGGGAAAGGAAATGGTTCGCAGAGAAGGCGAGAGGCCGGTTGGGGGTGGTTGCCGGCCCAAGGGCAACAGTCGGGCGCGAAGCGGCTGTTGAGCGCATGTGGCTGTCTCTGACGCGTGTAGTCGCTTTCAATGCTGATGTGGGGGCGTTGCGGGGTGACGGCGGAGGGCACACCGGCGTCGTCACGTGACGGCAGCGGGGTCTGGTGGCGGGGTAGCAGAGGACGCCAGCTGGGGGCGCTGCCGGCATCGGCGGTGGCCGGCGGGCGCGCGAGAGAGCAGCTGCTGAGGAGTGCGGGCGAGGCGTCTTCTGGAGCCCTTGGCGGGTGCAGGCTGACGTGAGGCCCTGAGCGGTTTCTGGGCTGTGTGAGGGCGTGCGGGGCGCGGGGCTGGGCCGGCGTCGGAAACAGGCCCGGTGGGTCCTGTTTTCCGGTGCTGAGTAGCCGGCCAGGCAGGAAGTGGCGGGCAGGGGGGGGGCGGCGTCTGAGCGTCTGGCGCTGCACGCGAGGGAGTTCGCCGGGCAAGCGGAAGCCTGCAGAGGCTTTCCTGCGGAAGAAGGCTCCGGAACAAGCTTGCTGAGGCCCTCAGTGGCCGCAAGGAGCTCTGCAACCGGCCTGTTGGCCTGAGAGTGCTCACAGGGGTGGGCGGCGCGCCAGGTCCTGCGGCAGGAGGCGTGACTGGTGCCTTGGCCCAGGTGCGTCCTGAGGGCTGGGTGCGGGCGGACGCCGGGGCGCGGCCTGTGGGGGCATTGCGGCCGGCGTGCGTGGGCGGGGTTGGCGCGCGGGGAGTCTGCTCCGCAAGGCAGGTGATGCGGCCCGTGTGGCGCAGCGGGTGCGTGCCCGGTTGTTCCTCACGGGCCTTGCCGGGGCTTGGCAGCGTGGCGCTGTGGTGCCCGGCGGGTGGCTGTCCGCGGTGGGGGCAGCCGGGGGTGGTTCAGCAGAGTGTCCGTCGGCGGCGGGACGCGGCCTTCACGGACCGGTGCGCTACGGCCGGCTGGGCCGCCTGCGGGGGCCGCTCCCTGGGTGGAGCTGCTCGGGCCATCGGCGTCGTCCTCGTCCTGGCCCGGACCAGCCGGGGGAGGGCAAGGGGCGCCGGGCGGCGCCTGTGCGGGCCAGCCGGGTGCCCGGTGAGGGGTGCGCGATGGGCAGAAGGACGCTGTGAGCGGTGGTGGCTGCCAGTACGACCACTGTCATCAGGGCGGTTGGTGTCTCCATGCCGCTGTCCTCCTTCGCCTGTCGTGTCTCGCCGGCCCGGCGCTGCGCGGGGCGGATTGCTGCTGCTGAACGGTCTTCTCAAGTCGGAGCGGCACACAGCGGGGCTGCGCACCGCGGCCGTGGCCAGGGCAATGGCCAGGTGGACGGGCGCCTGTCCGGGTCGAGTAAGGCGCCTCAGGGCGAACCTCCGGGAGCGGGCGCTCCTGGCAGTTCGTGGTCTCAAGGCTGAACTTGTCAGTGATTACTTGCAAGGTGAGACCTCAATTTTGGACAAACCCGAACGCCGTGAAAAAACGAATTCCGGAAAACGCCCTGACCTGCCGAATCTCTCATTTTCCGCGGCTCTTTTTTCATGGAAAAACCAGAAAATAAATCTCTGCTGGTGGGGGAAATGAATCCGGTCTCAATTCCTCGCCCGGACGAGTGTGACGCCTTCACGGGGAGGCAGGCAGGTGTTGACGGGATTAGGGCGCGAGAGATTCGGCGGACCGGCTTTACGCGTAGCCTACTTCCCGCATTTCGATCCACTCGAACTGGACTTTACCCCGCTTCCAGAAGCGGTAGATTAAGTGGATTTTACAGCTCCACTTACGCTCTGGCCTGCACATACTTCCGACCTCCGGTCAACCCGGATCCCCGGATCCGGGTTTTGAACGGACGTCAGGAAAAAAGCATGGGCCACGAATCCAGTGAAGATCCACATTGCTGGTGATGATCACTCGCAGCATTATTACGGACTGCTGGAAGAGGAACTTGTCGTCCTGTATACGGCCGTGCGATTCTTTTTATGCGTCGGAGGGCAACCCGGCGTGCAGCAAGAAAACGGACGGGGTTCGTCCGGGTCACCAGAGAGTAAGGCGCCTAAGGGAGGCACCGAAAATGATCACCAACTGGAGCGGGCTCCGCCCCTTTCCCCTGCCGGGGGATGCGTTATAGACGCTCCCGCGCACACCGGTTTCGGTTTCACCGGTAACCGCATCCCCGGCATCCTCACCAAGATCGGCATCGCGGTCGGCTCCTTCGCCCTGGCCGGCGCCTCCGCGCTCGGCCTGATCCACGCCGGCGTCGACTCGACCACGGCCACGGCCGTCATCGTCGCGGCGGGCAAGACCAGCGCCGCGGCCACCGTCGCCGCCTACGCGATCGCCGACCGCCGCGCCCGTCGCCGGCGCCGGCGTGAGGCCCAGCACCCGGCCTTCACGCCGGACGAGCGCGTCCCCCTTCCACCCAGGCCCCGGCCGGCGACCAGCCCGCAGGGGCGAACTGAGACGTGCGGCAGGCAGGCGCACCCCGCGGTGCGCCTGCCTCCCGCACTCCCGGTTCAAGGGAGGAACGACCATGGCACGTCCCAGGCGCGACCACACCAAGATCACCGGCAAGTTCGCCCGGCTCGCCAAAGAACTCGCCGCCCTGCGCCCCGAAGACCTCACCCTCAAGGAGATCAGCAAGATCACCGGGCTGTCGACGGCGACCCTGTCCCGGGCCACCGACCCCAACCGCTGCCCGTCCTGGCAGACCATGGTGGAGTACCTCACCGCCTTCGGCGAGGACCCCAACGAGTGGCGCCCCATGTGGGAGATGTACGCCAACGAGCGACAGCGCCAGGCCGCCGGCGTCCCCGTCGACCGCACCCAGCGCGCCGCATACCAGCGCCAGCGACCCACCCACGTCGTGAACCAGGCCGAATACGCCATCGCGCTGGGCGACTTGCGCCTGTGGCGGGGCAACCCCCCGTACAAGACGATGGTCTCCCGCGCACGCGAGGCCCACGTCCCCATCTCCCAGAGCACGATCTCGGAGGCCCTCAGCGGCAAGATCCTGCCCACCGAGGACGCGGTCAAGGGCATCCTCGCCGGCCTCCTCATGGACTCCAGCGACCCCGAGTACCACGAGTGGCTCGAGGCCCGCCGCGTCCTGGACGCCGGCCGCAGGCGCGAGAAGATCACCGCCAAGTCCCTGCAGCACTCCGCCACCCGGCGCGTCATCCGGCCGCGCCCCATGCGCACCGTCGTACGGCGAGAGGACTGATCCCCACCTCACTCGGACGCCGGAGGGCTCCCGCCGTATCCAGCGGCGGGAGCCCTCCGGCGTTCCCCAGCCCAAGGCCTTCCACGGCGCGGCAGACGACCGTCAGAACGAGTCGCGCAGAAAGAGCCACTTGGGGACAGGGCATCGGCTCTGACCCGTATCGCGAGAGCGGTCTTCGCCCCGAGATGAAACAGCAGGACCCCGGGCATCTGCGGCCTGGGGTCCCTGCGTGCTGTGGGAATCCGTCCGGTTCAACGGCCCGACGGCCGGACTGCGTTACGCCCACTGCATGCCCAGTTCCCGTAGTGCGGCGAGCTGGTCTGCGCTGAGCTTGTGGCGGCGGGTTTTGGTGTTGGTGACCCATACGCCGAGCTTGACGGTCACCGGTTCTGTCTCGCCGTCGAGTGTGATCTGCTCGCTGTGGCTTCTTGGTACTGGCCGGTGGGTGCCTTCTCGTTCGACCCACTGCGTGAGGGCTGTCAGGCCGCGTTGGAAGGCCTGTTGCGCTTTGCTCGGGCCCTTCGCCGTGCGACCGGCCGCGGCCGCTGGGGCTGGAGCCTCGAGGGGTGTGATGCCCAACGCAGACAGCTGCTCCTGCTGTTCCGCGGACAGCTGCGTCCAGATGGCCGGATTCTTCTGCCGTTGGAGCCACTTGCCGATGTCGTCGCCGTCCATGAGTACGCCGGGGGCGATGTCGGGCAGGTGGCCGTCGGCGTCGACGAGGTCGGCGAGTACGCGGTAGTGGCGCTGCCAGTCGAGCGGCCAGGGGCAGTCCCAGTCCGGGTCGATCTCGGTGAGCTGCGCCGCGCGCACGGCGGCTCGTTCCGGGTCCTTGCCCAGGCCGTTCTTCGCGCCTTTGCGGCGGAGGTTGGCCATGTGCTGCCCGACGGGTACCAGGCCGTCGGCTTCGCTCTCGCCCCACACCGCGTCCTGACGCGGCGCGAGGTGCCCGGTGGCCCGCCGGAACGACCGCAGCGCGGCGAGCTTGGCCTCCCATGCCTCTTCGCCCGGCTCCCAGACCATCCCGGCCTCCGACGCGTCGAGCAGTTCCTTGCGCCGGTCCTCCAGTTCCCCGGCCCGCAGCGCCTTGCGCTGTTGGTGCACCCAACGCCCGAGGGGGAAGTCCTTGGTGACGCCGACCTGGGTCTCGGTGTCGTAGGGGACGGCGTGGAGGCCGGTGATGTGGTGCTTCTTCCGCCAGCGGAGGAGGGCCTGGTAGCCCTCCAGCCACACCAGCGACTCGGGCCGGTAGACCCGGGTGCGCAGGAACGCGGCGATGGTCGCCGCGTCCCTCGGCGACGAGAAGTGCAGCAGGGCTGCTTCGGCAGCGGCGTTGGTGTCGTCCTGCTCCTGGTCCTCGCCGTCGCTTTCGCTGCCGGCCCCGACGATCTGCCCGTCTTCGTCGCGCTGGAGGTGGGCCTTGCGCTTGCCGTGGGTGAGGGCGCGGGAGGCGAGTTGCTCGACGAGGCGTTCATCGTGTGAGCGCAGGCCCTGGAGTACGGCTACGAGGGGCCGGAAGCTGGCGCTGGCGACCATGTCGGTGGGGTCCTCGCCAGGCTCCAGGAAGACCGGCACGACGATGCGCGCGATCTTGGTGGTGCCGTCTTTGTTGAGGCGGAGTGCGCGGCCGATGTTCTGGACGATTTCTACCTGGGAGCTGCGGGTGTCGGCGAAGCAGACGGCTTCCACGCCGCGCTCGCCGGTGATGTCTACGCCTTCCCCGAGCACGCGGACGCTGGCGAGGAAGGCGCGGTGGACCCGGCGTCCGGTGGCGTCGATGCCGTTGGCGAACTGGCGGAGTACCTCGCGGCGTTCGGCTACGAGGTGGTCGCCGCACAGCCACGCCGACCACACCCGGTCCGGCGGGACGTGGCGGCCGGTCTCCAGCTCGTAGAACTCCGCGTCGATCGACGACGAGGGCAGCTTGTCGGCGGCGGCCAGGTCGTCGCCTGTGGCGTCGTTGACGTAGAGCTCGGCAGCGGTCTCCGGCAACTTCTCCGCGAACGCCGCGGCCTCTTCCACCTTCTGGTGGAACGTCATCACCGTGCGGAGGTTGTGCGCGGCGGCGTGCTCCAGGAGCGCGGTCTGCAACAGGGCCAGGCGCCGGCCGCGCCGCGCCTCCTCGGACTCTCCGAGGACGGGGGAGGGGTCGCGGATCTCCAGGACGTCGATCTCGAATCCGGCGAGGATTTCGCGCTCGATCGCCTCTGAGAGTCCGAGCTCTGCGAGCCACGCGCCGTAGGTGCCGTCCGGGTCGTCGGCCATGGTCGCGATCTCCGCCTCCTGGCCGCCGGTGCCCTTCTGCGGCCGGGGCGCGGCGAGGATGCGCGGGGTGGCGGTGAGGTAGAGCCGGAAGTCGGCGGGGATGCGGGCGTTGTCGTGGATCGCTGCCCAGGGCCGCCCGAGATCGCCGGCGGTTCCGTGGGCCTCATCCACGATCGCGAGGTCGAGGCCGTCCATCTGCTGCCCGTACAGCCGCTCCCCGCCTGCCAGAGCGGCCTCCAGCGGCCCGCGGACCTTCCGTTGGCCCACAGGTGCGTCGATGTCCTCGCGGTCCACCAGGGAGGCGTACGTGGCGAACACGACCACGGGCCCGGACCCTGCCCACAGGGCGAGCTGGATCGGGTTCGTAGTGGTGCGCACCCCCAACTCGTTCAGCACGGGGTCGTTCTCCAGCGAGCACACCGCGACCATCGGGGCCCGGTGGCCCACCAGGCGCCACGCCTGGGCGGTCTGCGCGAGTAGGTCCAGGGTCGGCACGGTCACGAGGATCCGACCGCCCGGGAAGCACTCCAGCGCGCACGCGGCAGCCGTGATCGTCTTGCCTGAACCGGTCGCTGACACGATTGTGCCGCGCGCCCCCTCCGGGGGCACAGATGATCTTGCAGAGAATTTCACCCATTTCCGGAACGCTGACTTCTGGTCGACCTGGTGTTCCTTGAGCTGAATAGCTGACATTTCCGAGCCTCCCCGATGCTGAATTCTAGTGGCTTTCAGACGGCCGCGTGCGGGGTGCAGGCCGCACGCGGCGTCACTCAAAATCGACCTGCCCGCGAGATGCCATCCGACGGGTGCCCCGTCCGACTTTCCGCGCTTGAACCCCGGCGGGTCGTCCGGGGCGTGGTGCCCGGCCTCGCGCGTGCAGAAGATGACGTCCCCGCTGGACATCTCCACCGTCCGCGCCGGCCCAGACCGCCGACCTCGCCCAGCGCCTCCAGCACCCGGCGCCACGCGGTGGTGTCCGGGTGCGTGCCCGGCAGCACGGTCCCTCAGCGAACCTCTCCAGCCGTACCAGGTCCGCCCGTTCACGCTGCCGCACGCTCGCGATGTGTATGGCCAACTCAGCAGCCCCGGCCGACCTGCCGCCGCGCCGCACCCCGTCCCGATCCGCGATGCCCACCAGATCTTCGCTCACCGCCGCAACGCCTTCGTCCCACTCGTCCGCGAACAGCGCACCCCGAGAGGCCGGCGCCATCCCGTCCAGCTCGACAACCTCGCTCTGCGCCCTGGAGACCGCCCCCGGCTTCCAGCGCGGCCACCAGGTCGTCAGCCACGCTCTGGGCCAGGAGAAGGCCGAACAGCCTCAACCGGGTCTTCACGCCCGCTGTCTGGTACTCCGTCACCCGGCGTACAGAATCGCTGATCAGCGCGGGATCTGGTCCGGTAGATTCAGGACAACCGGCCATCATGGCCCTTCCTATCGGAATTGATGGAGGGATTCCGAGTGGCCGTGAGGGAGACCTATATTTCTGCCAACGGTACATGCTGTTTCAATCTGATGCACTCACTACACTCCAACCCGCACGATCGGCCCTCTCCCTCGTAGCCAGCCTGGCCCGCGCGAGCGGGCCCCAACGGTTCTGGAGGCGCAGCCGGAAGGACCGTCAGGCGAGGAGCGCAGCGGACTCGCCCCGTCAGGATGGAGCGAAGCGGAGGCCTGACAGCGGGACGAAGTCCCGCAGCTCCGGGAGCGCAGCGGACGGAGCGTCAATCCGATTGCGCAGCAATCGGATTGAGCGGAACGCGCAGCGTTCCGCCAGCGCTCCCGCGGGCGGAGCGCAACCACCGCGCGCAGCGCGGTGGTTCGCTTGCACATCGCGCAGCGAT